>JBLHGH010000038.1:0-13183 GCA_047615425.1 Candidatus Latescibacterota bacterium | reverse complement strand
AAGGCAAAACTAATAAAGAAACTAAACCACGGTTCTGGCTCGCTTTTAGATATTGGAGCCGGCACGGGAGAATTTTGTAAAGTTGCTCAGAAAAGTGGCTGGACTTCTCATGGAGTAGAACCCAATGAAAAAGCAAGAACATATTCTAAAAGCAAAGGAATTGACCTGAATGCGGCTATGGAATTTTATAGTGGCCAAGAGTTCGATGTCGTTACCTTATGGCACGTGTTGGAGCACTTACCTAATTTGGAAGAAAGTATTCATCGCATAAGCAGCTTGGTTAGGCCAGGCGGAACTTTAGTAATCGCCGTGCCGAACTTTAAATCGTTTGATGCTAAGTTCTACAAATCTTTTTGGGCGGCCTATGATGTGCCTAGACATTTATGGCATTTTTCTAAGGCAAGCATGCCGATATTGTTTGCGGAGAATTTTGAACTCATTAAAACCCAGCCAATGGTTTTCGATTCGTTTTATGTGAGCCTCCTTTCTGAAAAATATAAATCAGGAAACAAATTTTCAATCATGGCTATTTTTGTTGGACTGTGGTCGAACGTACACGGCTGGAGAACGAAAGAGCACTCTTCGCACGTTTATTGCTTCAAAAAGACCCGAAAAAAGGAATAGAGCTTGTTTACACGCATTTCGGGCGGCAAGAGGATGGTTTGGGGTCGAGCTCTTTATGAGGCGCTATAATAGGCCTAAAATAGCGCGAAAAATAATAGAGAATTACTATTTTAAATTAATCTGTGATAGAAAAGGTCTATGCTAGCTCTTTTCTGTGTATTAGGCGGGTAAGTTGGATGGAGAGATCTGTTAAAATAATTTTAGCATTACCATTTCGTTCAATATGATAGCTTGCATTCTCTAGTGCTTCTGTTATTTCGAAAATGTTGTTTTGATGTATAAAAGGCGCAAATTTTTCAATAGAGAAGTTTCCGTCGTCAGATTCGAAAAAAAGCAAGTCGTCTGCTTTGTAATTTTTAAGGAGCGCTTGTCTAAATAACTCCATACAAAAGGAGATAAATTTCTTTTGAGTTTCTCTTCCCTGACCCGCAAGTTCATCACTCCAAGCGATGAGCTCATTGATGGCTTTTTTATTACCCTTGGCCTTAAAGGCAGCACGAACCCAACTCACAAACCACTTTTCGAAAATTACATCGTCACCGTCGTGCCTAAGTAGATGAAGTGCTTTGTTAAAGTTCCCATGCGCCTGTCTACTTATTTTTTTTGCGACATTTGGAGCAACGCTGTAAAAATCAGTTAGTTGTAGAGATATTTCGCCTTCTGAGAGCCTAGGAAAGTCTAGTTTTTGACAGCGAGAACGTATGGTCGTAATAATTTGCTCTTCATTTTCGGTCAATAGCAATAACACCGTTTTATCAGGAGGTTCCTCAACGAGCTTTAAGATTTTATTAGCCGTAGCGGTATGCATGTTTTCGGCCATCCAAAGAATAAGAATTTTATAACCTCCTTCATACGATTTTAAAGAGAGTGTTTTTAAAAGATCTTGGGCCTCATTCACGCTAATATTACCCTGCTTGTTTTCTATACCTAAGGACTGAAGCCAATCAAATAAAGACCCATAAGAATTACTCTCAACAAATGTTCGCCAGTCTTCTAGGTAGTTTGAGGATACAGGATTCTTGCTGATTTTATCGCTTGTGTTTACCGGATATACAAAATGTAAATCTGGATGCGATAGTTTATCAACTTTTGAAGCACATTGAAGATATGCTGGGCTTTCGGCCACATGAGCGCTACATAGTAACGCTTTGGCATAAGCAATCGCCATTGGTAATATGCCGCTTCCGGCAGCGCCAACAAAAAGCTGCGCATGAGGGGTGCGTCCGTTTTCAATGCTTTTTAGCAGGTGCGATTTGAGGTGTTTTTGACCAATTACAGCGGAAAAATCCATAGACAAAACTACACAATTTTTACTTCAGAAAAGGATGGTGTATTTGTTTATATTTACCAGATTAAAATACGGCAATGATAACAGTAAATGACTTCGATTTTAGTAAAAAAAAAGCGTTGATTCGCGTTGATTTCAATGTTCCACTAAATGATGACTTAGAGGTGACAGATGTAACAAGAATTGAAGCCGCAAAGCCCACAATTATAAAAATATTAGAAGATGGCGGAAGCTGTATTTTAATATCCCATTTAGGGAGGCCCAAAAACAATGAACCTGAATTTTCACTGCAGAGTGTGGTGGAAGCCGCATCGGAGGTTTTTGGCGTAGCTGTTAAATTCGCAACAGATTGTTGTGGCTCGAGTGCCACAGAAGCGGTTGCTGCTTTGCAGCCAGGAGAGATTTTACTACTGGAAAATCTACGTTATCATGAAGAAGAAACGAAGGGAGACAAACAATTTGCGGCTTCATTAGCGGCATTTGGAGATATTTATGTGAATGATGCCTTCGGAACCGCCCATAGAGCGCATGCTTCAACTGCAGTGATTGCCCAGTTTTTCACTGACAGAAAATGCTTTGGTCTTTTATTAGCGTCGGAAATAGAAAACTTAAATAAGGTATTAGGTGCTAGTGAATCTCCAGTAACCGCCGTGATTGGAGGAGCAAAAGTTTCTTCAAAAATCACGATCATTGAGAATATCTTAGATAAAATAGATCACCTAATAATAGGCGGAGCAATGGCGTTTACTTTTGTTAAAGCGCAAGGTGGGTCTATTGGGAGTTCCCTTGTGGAAGATGACAAGAAGTCTCTTGCGCTTGAAATTCTTCAGAAAGCAAAGGATAAAAACGTTACTATTCATCTACCCGTTGACGCCGTGATAGCGGATAGCTTCTCAGAGTTTGCAAACACAGAAATTGATCCTATAGGCGCTATTCCTGATGGTTGGATGGGACTAGATACCGGCCCAAAAACCAATGCCCAATTTAGAACCGTGCTACTTCGGTCTAAAACAATATTATGGAATGGTCCAGTTGGCGTTTTCGAGATGGAAAAGTTTGCTACAGGCACAATTTCATTGGGAAATGCCATTGCAGAAGCCACTGAGAATGGTGCTTTTTCACTCGTTGGTGGAGGGGATTCTGTTGCTGCGGTGAAACAATTTAATCTTGGAAAAAAAGTAAGCTACGTTTCTACTGGAGGTGGTGCCATGCTTGAGATGTTGGAAGGAAAAACCCTCCCAGGAGTCCAGGCAATTTTAGACTAATTGGAATAATTATACTTTTCAGAGTAAAGGGAGGTTGTTAAAAAGGCGTCTGTTTTTCTCAATTCGTTACTTTTATAAAAATTTTACGGAAATACTACCGTTATTAAAATATGAAGCCAGCGCACCTCTTTTTTCTAATTGTTTTTTGTTTAGGAACGTCCTTCGGACAGGAATCAAAACTTCTTGTTGATTCGTTACAAATAAGAAATGTTCAAATTATAGATTCTGTTAAAGCGGTTCAGGTGCCTGGAGAAGTGCCAGCTTCCATTATTGCCACACAAATTAATGATACCGCAGTTTTTGTGCTGGAGGATCTTGCCGTGGCAAGTAAATTGGATAGTTTGTGGCTCCAAGAGCTTTATAACAATGAAATGTACGAGGAGGTTTATGGAAGTGTAACGCTTCAAAACTACACGCCAGTTGCGTATGAAGAGTTGCCAACAGCGCTACTAAAGCAGCGGCTGGAAGAGCTTAACGCCCGCACACCTTTTAATGTAGAATACAACCCCTCTCTTGAAAGCGTAATTAAAGGTTACCTTAAAAACAGAAGGTCTACCATGGGAAGGTTAATGGCCCTGAGTGATTACTATTTCCCTATGTTTGAGCAAACACTAGACAAACACAACCTTCCGTTAGAATTGAAATATCTTGCTATTGTTGAATCGGCATTAGACCCACGTGCGCAGTCACATGTTGGCGCAACGGGGCTTTGGCAGTTTATGTTCAGCACAGGAAAAATGTATGGTCTTGATGTGAATTCTTATGTTGATGAGCGCAGTGATCCTATCATGGCCACAGAAGCTGCTTCGGAATATCTCAAGAGCCTTTATGGAAGTTTAAACGACTGGGATTTAGCGCTAGCGGCATACAATTCTGGCCCTGGAAATGTTTCAAAGGCCATTAGGAGATCTGGAGGGCACACCAATTACTGGAATATTAGGCGATACTTGCCGCGTGAAACGGCAGGGTATCTTCCGGCATTTTTAGCGACGATGTACATTTTTGAATATGCTGATGAACATGGATTTAAAAGTAACGGCCCAAGAATTCCCTATATCGCTACAGACACGATTAAGGTTCGTAAACAAATTTCATTGCAGCAGGTTGCTGAAGTGGCTAATTTAGATTTGGCAGCATTGGAGTTTTTAAACCCTTCTTATAAATTAGGAATAATTCCGGTCGTTAAAGGCGAGGATTATGTGATTAGACTTCCATTAGATGTGGTAGGAAAGTTTATAACAAACGAGACGGCAATTTACGCCTATGCTGAGAAAGAATTCAATAAAAGAGAAAAGCAGCTTCCGGAATTATTAAATGAAGAAAGTAGATTGCGCTATCGTGTTAAAAGCGGAGACTATCTGGGGAAAATCGCGAATAAATATGGAGTAACCGTGAGTCAGATTAAACGTTGGAACGGTCTTAGAGGCGTTAACCTGAAGATTGGGCAACGACTCACTATTCACCCTAAAAACCCAAGCCGATCCAAAACAAATGTTACGCCTACAAAAAAGACTAAAACGACACTTGCCGCGGGTACCTATAACTTGTATACGGTTAAAAATGGCGACTCATTGTGGAGCATCTCACAGAAGTTTTCTGGCGTAACGGTTCAGAATCTTAAAAATTGGAACGATATTAGTGGGAAGAACTTAAAACCGGGTACCAAACTGAAAATCCAAAAAGGATAAATACAGTTATTATCCTTAAAAACACTTCTTGATGAAATCATTTTATTTGTTCCTGTTAGCCACTTTACTACTCTTTTCATGTAATGAATCTGGAGAAAAAAAAACAGTATATAAACCTGAGTCTTACGGAAACATAAATAATTTACAAGTAGTTATATCAAATGAATTGTGGAATAGCGATGTTGGAGAAGAAATTCGAAATTATCTAGCAGCGCCTACACATGGTCTTCCACAAGACGAGCCTATTTTTTCAATGAATCAGCTGCCCCCCTCCACCTTTTCGGGATTCGCTAGAAAAAACAGAATATTTTTACACGTATCGATTGGCGAGGAAGTTTCTGTTCGGATTGCCCACGATGCCTATGCTAGACCGCAAACAGGAATAATTATTACGGCACCTTCTGAAGAGGAAATTATCGCACTCATTATAAAAGAGAGCGAACGCGTAATTGGCGCCTTAAAGGCTTCGGAAATAAAAGAAAGACAGCGCAGAACATCGCTATCTACTATGCGAACGGATTCTTTAAGATACCGTTTTGGTGTGGATATGAAAATTCCCTCAGCATATCATATTGCCGCCAATAGTGAAGATTTTTTCTGGATACGTAAAGAGTTGAAATCGGGAAGCACGAACATTATTGTATATGAAGTTCCTCAGGAGTTAATTGGTAAAGAGACCACCATCGTTGGAGATATTATAAAAATGCGGGACTCAATAGGCGGGGCATTGATGCCCGTTGAAGATGAAGGGAGATTTCAGACAGAAGAAGCGTATGCTCCTTACCTTTTTAATAGTGAGATAGATGGAAAATTTGCTTATGAAACAAAAGGAACTTGGGACGTTAAAGGCCAGTGGATGGCTGGACCGTTTCTGAATTATGCAGTTCTTGATGAAAAAAACAATAGATATTTAATTTTAGAGGGGTTTACTTATGCGCCATCTATGGCAAAAAGAGACCTTCAGTTTGAACTAGAATCTATTTTGAAAAGCGCCAAACTAGAATAGCCAAATTAGCTTTAAAACAAAAAACCCGCTAAACATAACGCTTAGCGGGTTTTTTGTTAAATAGAAGGCAAAAAAATTATTTTTCCTCTTCTATTTTCGTGTCGTCTTCTTCCTTTGAAGCGTCCTTAAACTCTTTGATACCACTACCTAAACCACGCATTAATTCTGGAATTTTTCGTCCACCAAATAAAAGCAGAACAACTAACACAACTAATACGATTTGCCAAGGGCCGAATGCTAACGGAAATACAATTGCAGTCATTATCTTTAGATTTATTACACAAAGGTAATAAGATTTCCTTACATAGCCCGTTTTCATGCTAATATTAGCATGTAGCGCGCCCAGTTTATTTTATATTTGTAATTAACAAGAAGTCGGAATGGCCCAAAAAGAGAAAAGAGCAAGAAAAATTAAGAAAAAGCTGCTACACAAGTATAGGCTGGTAGTTCTTAACGAAGACACCTTTGAAGAACGATTTTCTTTTAAGCTAAATCGCCTCAATGTTTTTGTGTTTAGTATTGTTTTCGCGCTATTTCTTATTGCGTTAACGACGTTGATAATTGCATTTACACCCTTGAGAGAGTACATTCCGGGCTATTCGTCAACCTCTCTAAAGAAGACTGCCACCGAGCTCACCTTTAAGACAGACTCCCTGCAGCAGCTTATTCATGTAAACGAGCAGTACATCAATTCTATACGGAAAGTTCTAACTGGGGATGTTAAAACGGTTGATTTTAATAAGGATTCAATTATTGAAGCGGCACAAATAGACGCAAATAGCTTGAACATGGATGCTTCTCGAGAGGATTCTTTGCTTCGAGAAGAAGTGTTTCGAGAAGACAAATACAATCCATTATTAGACGAGGAAGATGTTAAGTTCGTATTGTTTGCTCCTGTTAAAGGGACTATTTCCGAAGGGTATAATCCAGAAAAAAAGCACTATGCGCTAGACCTAGTTACAACAAAGGATGCTCCAGTTAAGGCGACAGCAGATGGTGTTGTGGTGTTTGCGGGTTGGACAATAGACACGGGTTATGTGATTCTTCTCAAGCACGCAAATAACCTCTTATCTGTTTACAAACACAATGCGTCACTTTCGAAAGAGCAGGGAGAGCTTGTAAAAGGCGGAGAAGTAATTGCTACTGCGGGAAATACCGGGGAATTAAGCACCGGACCCCATTTGCATTTCGAATTATGGTTAGATGGAAACCCTATCAATCCAACAAACATTATAGATTTTGATTAGCCTATGTCATTAAAGTCTCAAGCTGCTAAAATCTTCGCAAACAGAGCGGTGAAGCGCATGAAAAAATGGGCGAATAGCCCTATTGAAACACAACAAAAAGTGTTGAATCAACTGATTTTGGAAGGCGCCAAAACAGCCTTCGGAAAGGATCATGATTTTGAAAAGATATCCACGTATGAGGAATTTAGAAAGGCGGTCCCAATCCGGGATTACGAGGGGTTAAAACCCTATGTGGATCGCGTTGTCGATGGAGAAGAAAATGTCCTTTGGCCTGGAAAGCCATTATATTTTGCAAAAACCTCTGGAACTACGTCTGGTGCAAAGTATATTCCACTTACCAAGGCCTCAATGCCTTCACATATTCAAGCCGCGCAAAATGCTATTTTATGTTATATCCATGAAACTGGGAAATCCTCTTTTGTAAATGGGAAAATGATTTTTCTTCAAGGGAGTCCAGAAATGACTCGAAAGAACGGTATTGGTGTTGGCAGGTTATCTGGAATTGTTGCTCATTATGTGCCTAGCTATCTTCAGAAAAACAGATTACCAAGCTGGGAAACAAATTGCATAGATGATTGGGAAAGCAAAGTAAACGCTATTGTTAACGAAACAAAAGACGAGGATATGACCGTGATAAGCGGAATCCCTTCCTGGGTACAAATGTACTTTGAACGACTTATAGCGACCTCAAGAAGACCTGTAGGCGAACTGTTCAGTAATTTTGATTTATTTATTTATGGCGGCGTTAATTATGAGCCGTATCGGACAAAATTTGAGGCGCTAATTGGAAGAAAGGTAGACAGTATTGAACTTTATCCGGCAAGTGAGGGTTTTTTCGCCTTTCAAGACAAACAGGACAAAAAGGGGATGCTCCTGCTCCTCAATAGTGGTGTTTTTTACGAATTTATTCCAGCGTCAACCTTCTTTGACAAAACTCCAGAGCGCATTCAATTAAAGGATGTGAAGACTGAGGTTAATTACGTGATGATTGTTTCTACCAACGCAGGATTATGGGGATACAACGTAGGTGACACTGTTGCTTTTACTGAAACAAAACCATATCGCATAATTGTGACGGGCAGAATTAAACATTTTATCTCAGCCTTCGGAGAGCACGTCATAGGAAAAGAAGTAGAACACGGAATAAAAGAAGCCATGGAGCAATTTGGTTTTTCTATTTCTGAATTTACCGTGGCACCACAAACAACCCCTACGGAAGAAGAGCTCCCCTATCACGAGTGGCTTATTGAATTTGAAGAAGAGCCTGAAAACCTAAATGATATTCGAAGATATATTGATGCGTCTATGCAGCGTCAAAACAGTTATTATTTTGATCTTATCGAAGGGAAAATCCTTCAGCCCTTGAAAATTACGAGTCTGAAAAAAGGAAGTTTTAATGACTATATGAAATCAAAGGGAAAACTGGGGGGTCAGAATAAAGTGCCTAGATTAGCAAATGACCGCATCATAGCTGATAGTCTGCACGCCTTGCAGAGATAAAATTAGTGTTACCTTTGCCTTTAATGACAAAACTAAAATCACATACCCGTACTCGAGCTCAAGAAAGCACGGGCGCCATTGAACGCCTCTATATAACAATGAGGCATCTTTTTAATAGAGGGTTTTACAAGCCAATGGGTGTTTCTGGAGAGACACTGCGAGAATCCTTGTTGATACTAAGGCCAGAAATTTATGGTTCAATTGCAGATGAAAAAATTGAACTACAAGGTCTTCTGTATGTGATGGACAGACTTCCATACGGTATTGAAGAATGCACGTTTATCAATTTAACAAGCGATGAAGGTTACAAAAACTCACATTTTGAACCGATTATTCCTTCAAAACGGAGACGAAACTGTTACCGTATTGATGCGTTGCAAATGAATATAGAGATCACGAGGGGTCGTTCTGAGATTTATGACATTCTAACACACCTTACCTTTCTTTATATTGAATCGCATAAGATAATGAAGCAGGTCGTGATAAATGAGCAGGGCGATGTTATTCGAGACTGGAAAAAACTTGAAGAGGCAGTAACAAAAAAAGGGAAGCTTAGTCAACAAGAAAAGGAAATTGCCTTAACGCATACTGCTAATTTCTTGGGACGCACCTTTGAAGAGGTTAGCGAGGTGTATTCTCATTTCGCAAGCGCCAAAAATCCGAATCGTTTTTTAAACATCATTTATTATCTAGGAAAACGCGCGATAGAGGAGGTTGTGGAAAACGAAAAAAGAATTATTACGTTTAGCCCTGTGTTACGCCAACGTCTAGGGCATCATATTCATGGGGAGCGTTGGGCAAAGCAAATAAAAGAAGAATTAGATACTCAGAACCTTTTGCAGCGTCCAATTCATATTATTAGCGCCAACATGCATAGCGTAATGAACTCACTATTTGCACGTGCAGCCTTGGTAAAGGAGTCTAAGGGAAAAACGAACTTAGAACTGTACGAAGTGTTAAGTGATTCTAACAATAATGAATTGCGCGAGAAAGTTGAGAAAATGGCCTTTAACAGCGGAATGACCTTTATTGAAGACACAAGCGGAGCCAATATTAATGTCCAAATTTTCGATACTGAAAATCTTCCTTCTGAAATCTACAATCCAGCTGGAGAAGCCCCTGCCGAGGGAAGGCCAGTTATTGTTGTAATGGATTACGCCTTTGGTGAGCAAGCATATGAGACCATGGACGAGTTGCTTAAACCGTATCAAAAGAACGGAGACAACCAGTTTTTAAATGTTGCGTCTATTTCCATAATGGGAAAGGCTGGAATTTTGGAAGGCGGCAAGGGAGATATTATGATTCCTTCGGCACATGTTTTTGAAGGCACAGCAGATAATTATCCATTTGAAAATAGACTTCAAAAGGCTGATTTTATAGAAGAAGATGTTCAGGTTTGCACTGGATCCATGATCACGGTCTTGGGGACATCACTTCAAAATCGAGATGTTTTACGCTTTTTTCATAAGTCAACTTGGAACGTAATAGGACTCGAAATGGAGGGAGCACATTATCATAAAGCCATTCAAGCTGCATCGAAAATTAGAGGCAGTATTGGCCCAAAAGTGAAGGTGCGTTACGCGTATTATGCAAGTGATAATCCTTTAGAAACGGGGAGCACTTTAGCTTCTGGAGGACTTGGGACAAGTGGCGTTAAGCCAACGTACGTCATTACGGAGAAGATGTTAAGTCAGATTTTAGCCTAATCTAAAAATTAATTTTGACAAATAATAAAGTATTAATAACAGGGGGTGCGGGGTTCATTGGTTCGAACTATGTTGACCATGTCTTAGAAGTTGAATTAGATGAAATATTCGTCTTGGATAAACTCACCTATGCCGGAGATATGAAAAATCTAGAAGGCGCATCTGAGCGAAAAAACTTTCATTTTATCTTAGGGGATATTTGTGACAAGAAATTCGTGGATGACCTTTTTAAAAAGCATCAGTTTAATCGTGTTGTGCATTTTGCCGCGGAATCTCATGTAGATAATTCGATTTCAGATCCCGGTGCTTTCATCCATACAAACATTACTGGCACATTTAATTTGTTGAGCGCCTCCTATACATTATGGATGGATGGCCCCAACAATTTAAAGAAAGCATTCAGGACGGCACGTTTTCTTCATATCTCAACGGATGAAGTATATGGAACCTTGGGTGATACGGGATTATTTACTGAAGCTACACCATATGCTCCAAATAGCCCATACAGCGCGTCGAAGGCATCAAGTGACTTCATCGTGAGAAGCTATTTTCACACCTATGCGATGCCAGTTTTAACAACGAATTGCTCAAATAACTACGGCCCGAACCAACATAAAGAAAAGCTAATCCCAACCATCATTCGAAAGGCTCTTTCTGGGGCAGACATTCCAATTTACGGAGACGGAAAGAATATTCGGGACTGGTTGTACGTTAAAGACCATTGTGCTGGTATAAAACGAGTACTGGATAATGGAAAACTAGGGGAAACCTATAATATTGGTGGCAACAACGAGCGAGAGAACATCTACATTGCCAAGACCATTTGCGCGTTATTAGATGAGATAAGACCGAAAGCAACAAAACACGAAAGCCAAATTAGATTTGTTAACGATAGACCTGGCCACGATTTTAGATATGCCATTGACGCTTCTAAAATTGAAGAAGCGTTAGGCTGGAATGCAAATGAAAATTTCGAATCAGGCATAAGAAAGACCGTACATTGGTATTTAAATAATACAGATAGATTGTTATGAAGGGAATTATACTAGCAGGAGGTTCAGGAACAAGGCTGCACCCTATTACACTGGCGGTGAGTAAGCAGCTGATGCCTGTTTACAATAAACCGATGATTTATTATCCGCTGTCAACACTTATGTATGCTGGAATAAAAGAGATTTTAATCATTTCTACTCCAGACGATTTACCGCTATTCCAGAAACTGCTTGGCGATGGAAGTCAGTTGGGATGTCAATTTGAATATGCAGCACAGGAACACCCAAATGGCTTGGCAGAAGCCTTTATTATCGGAAAAGACTTTATTGGTTCAGAAAAAGTGGCCCTTATTCTAGGGGATAATATTTTTTATGGTTCTGGTTTAAAGGAATTGCTACAAGCAAACAGCAATCCAGATGGAGGAATTATTTATGCCTATCATGTTCATGACCCAGAGCGATATGGTGTTGTAGATTTTGACGCAAACGGGAGAGCCTTGTCAATTGAAGAAAAGCCTAAAAGTCCAAAGTCGAATTTCGCAGTGCCTGGGATTTATTTTTACGATAACAATGTGGTTGAGATAGCGGCATCTATAAAGCCTAGTCCACGTGGCGAGCTTGAAATAACGGATATAAACAATGCCTATCTAGAAAAAGGGAAACTTCATGTGAGTATTCTTGACAAAGGGACAGCATGGTTAGACACAGGGACTTTTGCTTCGCTTATGCAGGCGTCTCAGTTCGTTGAAGTACTTGAAGAACGACAAGGATTAAAAATTGGAGCCATAGAAGAAGCGGCTTATGAAATGGGCTACATTGATAAAAAACAACTTTTAGCTTTAGCCAAGCCGCTACTTAAAAGCGGATATGCTAAGCACTTAACCCAACTTAAATTAAAGTGAAAGTAGAGAACACAACACTAGATGGCTGTTTATTACTAACGTTATCACAGTTTAAGGATGCTAGGGGCACGTTCTGTGAAACCTATAAAAAACAGGACTTTAAGACACACACAGGATTAACGGTAGACTTTGTTCAAGACAATCAGTCTATATCTAGTTTTGGGGTGCTAAGGGGTTTACATTTTCAACGAGGCCCAATGGCACAAGCGAAGTTAGTTCGTGTGATTGAGGGCAAGGTTCTGGATGTCGTTGTTGATCTGCGGAAGGACTCTGATACCTATGGAAAGCATTACTCGGTAGTTTTGGATTCTGTAAGGCGACAACAACTCTATGTGCCAAGAGGGTTTGCTCACGGCTTTATTACGCTTTCTGAGAAATCTATTTTCGCCTATAAGTGCGACAACTTTTACGATAAGAACTCGGAAAGTGGAATCATCTATAATGACGCAACCTTATCCTTAGATTGGCATCTTTCCAAGGACGATTTGATTATTTCAGAAAAGGATTTAGCACTTCCTACGTTTGAGGAAGCAACTACATGAAAAAGACACTAGTAACAGGGGCGGCGGGGCAATTAGGAAGGTGTATTCAGAATCTTGCACCACAGTTTCCTGAATGTGAATTCGACTTTTTATCGAAAAGTGATTTAGATATTGAAAACAATACGGCTTTACGAGAACATTTAGAAAACAATAGTTACGATTACTGCATTAACACCGCTGGCTATACCAATGTTGAAAAGGCTGAGGAAGAATCGGATCGCGCATTCAATTTGAACGCACTTTCCGCTCAGGCTTTGTCCAATCTTTGCTATAAGCATGATATTGTGTTAATTCATCCATCTACGGACTATGTTTTTGATGGAAATTCGAATGAACCGTATACCGAGAAGGCCTCAACTAATCCTTTAAGTGTTTATGGGAAATCGAAATTAAAGGGTGAAGAAAACATTGAAATTAGCGGAT
>JBLHGH010000037.1:0-13425 GCA_047615425.1 Candidatus Latescibacterota bacterium | reverse complement strand
TTTTATTTCTCACATCTAATTAATGACAAAACAAATCGGAAATAGCACAATAAAGGAGATGTCTTTCTTAGACCATCTCGAAGAATTACGCTGGCATCTAATTCGCTCTACCATTGCTGTAGTAGTGTTGGGAACCATTGCCTTTATTGCGAGAGAGTTTATTTTCGATGTATTATTATTCGGACCTAAAAAATCTGACTTCCCCACCTACAAATTACTCTGTCAAGCAGCTACCTTTCTAGGATTTAAAGAAAGTTTTTGCTTTGATGAATTACCCTTCAGAATACAAAGTAGAACAATGGCCGGACAATTTTCGGCTCACATTTGGACCTCCATTACCGCCGGGATTATCGTAGCATTCCCTTATATTATTCATGAATTCTGGAAGTTTATTAGTCCAGGTCTAAAAAAGACTGAGCGTAAAAATAGCCGTGGTTTTATAATCATTGCTTCCCTCCTTTTCTTTTTAGGCGTGCTCTTTGGATACTATGTGGTAACACCGCTTTCAATTAATTTCTTAGGAAGCTACCAAGTAAGTGAACAAGTATTTAACGATTTTGATTTGAGTAGTTATATAGCATTAGTGCGCGCTTCTGTACTTGCCAGCGGACTCATCTTTGAATTACCCATCATTATATATTTTCTAACAAAGGTTGGACTCGTGACGCCAGAATTCTTGAAAAAGTATCGAAAATTTGCCGTGGTAATTATGCTAATCATATCAGCAATAATAACACCGCCAGATATTGCAAGCCAAGTAATTGTAGCAGTACCAGTACTTATTTTATACGAAATTAGCATCTTCATTTCCAAAGCTGTGGTTCGGAACCAACTAAAAAAAGAGAAAGCTAATGCCAAATAATCCAGTAGCAGAATTTAATGCCTACCGCTTAAAAATGAACAAGAAATTGCTAGACGATAATAACAAAATCGTTAAACGCATCTTTAATTTGGACACAAATGCTTTCACAGAAGGAGTGTTATCAAAAAAAACAAAGGAAGTATTAGGCCTTGGAAACTCACTGGTTCTGCGCTGCGATGATTGCGTGCGTTATCATCTAGAAGAATGCTACAAACTAGAGATGAGCAAAGAAGAAGTTGTTGAAGCCATGAGTGTATCCTTATTAATTGGCGGAACAATTATAATACCTCACATGCGCAAAGCATTTGAGTATTGGGAGGCGCTAGAAGAAGCTAAAAATTAAATAGTACCTTTAACCATAGCGTATCCATAATTGTTTTCTATGAAATTAAAAGCCGAAAATCTTGTCAAGTCCTACAAAGGCCGAATGGTCGTAAAAGGTATCACTGTTGAAGTGAATCAAGGTGAAATTGTTGGACTGCTTGGTCCGAACGGAGCGGGTAAAACCACTTCTTTTTATATGATTGTTGGTCTTATTAAGCCCAACGGAGGTAAAATCTACTTAGAAGGTGAGGAAATTACCAATTACCCCATGTACAAACGTGCACAAAACGGGATTGGCTATTTGGCACAAGAAGCTTCAGTTTTTAGAAAATTAAGTGTAGAGGACAATATTTTAAGTGTATTGCAACTCACTAAGCTTTCAAAAAAGGAACAATTAGCTAAAATGGAATCGCTCATTGAAGAATTTGGCTTGGGACATATTCGTACCAATCGAGGCGATTTATTAAGTGGTGGAGAACGGCGACGTACTGAAATTGCCCGTGCGCTTGCAACAGACCCCAATTTTATTTTACTCGATGAACCTTTTGCTGGGGTAGACCCTGTGGCAGTGGAAGACATTCAACGTATTATAGCAAAGCTCAAAGACAAAAACATTGGCATCCTCATTACAGACCATAATGTACAAGAAACACTTGCTATCACAGACAGAACCTATTTAATGTTTGAAGGAAGTATTCTAAAACATGGTGTCCCAGAAGAACTTGCCGCAGATGAAATGGTACGTAAAGTGTATCTCGGGCAAAACTTCGAACTACGTAAAAAGAAATTAGAGTTTTAATGCTTTGGGCGTTCCCCTATTTGGCATCACCAAATAGCGTCGCGTCTGCCGCTATATCCCCAAGTAAGTATGGGGTATGCCGCTTCAACCGCTAACGCGAGCCTCGTCTTTCCAAAACAAAGACAGTACTATATAAAAGAATATAATGATTGGTATCGCTAAGAATTTCAGCAGTACTAATAAAACAGTACATAGCACCAAGAAGATATAACGTATCGCATTGCTTTTAAAATCCCAGCTTTTAAATTTCAAAGCAAATAAAGGCAATTCAATATTCATTAAAACACAGCTAAAAACAGTAAGTCCAATTAACAACCACGGATTTAGGATGATATCCGAAATCCCCTCAGTATACTGATACTGCAGTATTAAAGGTAAACTCAAAATAAGTAAAGTATTAGCCGGTGTAGGCAAACCAATAAAACTGGAAGTCTGTCTTGTGTCCACATTAAATTTGGCCAATCTGTAAGCAGAAGCTACAGCTATAAGCAATCCAATTAAAGGAAGATAGCCATAGAACACGGTGTTCCAGCCAGACGATGTAAAGGCATCCGAAACCTCAAAGTAATGCCCAGTATACGCCAGACTTAACAACTGAACCATCACAATACTAGGTGCAACACCACTAGTAACCATATCTGCTAAAGAATCCAACTCTAAACCTACATCACTCTGAGCCCTTAAAGCACGTGCTGCCAGACCGTCAAAAAAGTCGAAAAATATTCCGAAGAAAATAAAAAACGAAGCCGTTATCAGATCACCAGAAACAGCAAAAAATATAGCAATTGTACCACACAACAGATTGAGTGAAGTAATGATATTGGGTATTTGTTTTATCATAGTTAGTGCCCGAGTCCTCGGATAAATGTTAGTCGTCTTTGTAAAAATAACAAAGTATTTCAGTCTAAACCTAAGAAAACACAATATGTCCCTAAAATTAAAGTTTAGTATGGAAGGAATCAAAATAGTTTCTTTTATAAAATAGTAAGATATTTGCGCAAAATTCCAAGGTTGAAAAAAAATTTATTTATTGCATTTTGCATTATTTTCACGGCCTCATCTGCACAATCCGTTCGTAAGTATTCTAACGAATTCATGAACATAGGTGTAGACGCTGCTGCTTTTGGCATGGCTAATGCCATGGTTGCGAATACGGCAGATGTAAATTCGGGCTATTGGAATCCAGCCGGACTCGTGCATGTAGAAGGCAAACAACTCTCATTAATGCATGCCTCTTACTTTGCCAACATTGCAAGTTATGATTATGCAGGTTTCGCAATGCCATTGGACAATGAAAGCACTGTTGGACTTTCTATAATTAGATTTGGCGTTGATGACATCCTAAATACAACGCAATTAATAGACTCACAAGGAAACATTGATTACAATAGAATTTCACTTTTCTCTGCCGCAGATTACGGACTTACTTTTTCGTACGCAAGGCGTTTAATATTAGATGGATTAAATTTTGGAGTGAATGTAAAAGTAATCCGCCGTATTATAGGAGATTTCGCAAGTTCATGGGGCTTTGGTCTTGATGCAGGTATTCAGTTTGAAACAGATAAATGGAAATTTGGCTTGATGGCAAGAGATATTTCGACCACCTTTAACGCCTGGTCTATTGACGAAGAAAAGTTTGCTGCAATATCAGGAGCAGTAGCAGGTCAAAATCAAGAACTGCCCGAAACTACCGAGATTACGCTTCCAAAATTACAACTTGGTGCTTCCCGCGAGTTTGTTTTTCACTACGATTATGTATTGTTAACAGAAATCGATTTTAATTTTAGATTCGCAGAAACCAATGATATCTTCTCCTCATCCGCGTTTAGTATGACCCCGGCAGTAGGATTACAGCTTGGATATATCGACATGATTTTTGTGCGTGCCGGAACGGGAAACTTTCAAAACATATTGCAATTAGACGGGAATGAAACCGTTGGCTTCCAACCAAATATTGGTGTAGGCTTCAAATACAAAGGCATACGCGTTGATTATGCTTTAACAGATATTGGAGACCAAAGCGCTGCCTTATACTCTAACGTCTTTTCGCTTACTTTAGATTGGAGCGTGCTTAGATAGCCAATTATAGATTTTAGTAGCTCCTGCATTATTTATTCAGAAACTTTTATAACTTTAAATGTTGAATTTTGAATCTGAAAACCGTGATTAAAAAATATATTCCCTGCCTACTTTTTCTACTACTCCCCTTTTTTGTAAGCGGACAAAACGCAACTCTTTCTGAAGATGCTAAAATCAGTATCCTTACCATTGGTCCAGGAACCAATTTGAATGATGCTTTTGGTCATAACGCCTTTAGAGTACAAGACCAAACCATAGGACTGGATAAAACCTATGATTATGGGCGCTATAATTTCGAAACACCTAATTTCTATTTAAAATTTGCCCAAGGAAAATTATTATATGAAGTGGGTTCTAATAACTTTCAACCATTTTTAAATTATTACAAAAGACAAGATCGTTGGGTGAAAGAGCAATTATTAACGCTTACTTCACAAGAAAAAAAGAAGCTTTATGCCTTTCTAGAAAATAACACAAAGCCCGAAAATAAAAAATATAAATACGATTTCTTCTACGACAACTGCGCTACCAGAATGCGCGATGTACTGCAAAACGTACTTGGAGAACGACTTCATTTTTCAGCTAATCATATCACAGAATCTTACACCTTTCGACAGCTTATCCAAAAAAACGTCCACTGGAATACGTGGGGCAGTATGGGAATGGATGTTGCAATTGGTGCTGTTGTAGACATCCCCGCCAAACCTTTAGAACATCAATTTCTTCCTGAATATGTTTACCATGGAGTGGCCAATGCTGAAATCATAACCAGAGACTTAAGAATCCCGCTATCACGAGAAAACACCGTCTTATACAATGCTTCAGAAAAGACACATAGTCCTGATTATTTAACGAGCCCTGTATTTATTTTTAGCTTATTAGCCCTAGCTATACTTGGGTTTACCATCCGGGATATACAACGAGGCAAGCGCACCAGAAGCATTGACGGAATTATTTTTAGTATTACTGGCCTCATAGGAATCTTCTTATTCCTCCTTTGGTTTGCTACAGACCATTCGGCTACCGCTAATAATTATAACCTATTATGGGCCTTTTTATTCAATGTTTTTGTTGTGTACGCCGTAACACAAAAAGATCCAAAACCTTGGGTTCGTAAATATGTATTTTTCTTGATTTTATTAATGGTACTGCTAATCATGCATTGGGCAACAGGCGTGCAAAGTTTTGCATATGCTTTAATTCCTATATTGATCGCATTAGTCATTCGTTATGCCTACCTGATCCGCATTATACCTGCTCAAAAATAGTTTACTGGCCTCTAAAGAAAATAATAGTGCTAAGTGTTTTAATCACAATACTGATATCTAAGGACAGATTGCTCTGTTTGATATAATACAAATCGTATTGCAATTTATCCATCGCATCATCTTCCGTCATCCCATATTTAGCATTCACCTGTGCCCAGCCAGTAACACCTGGTTTAACGAGATGCCTTACCTCGTAGAAAGTGATTTTTTTTGAAAGTTTTTCAACAAAAACCGGACGTTCCGGTCGTGGTCCAATAACACTCATTTCTCCTTTAATAACATTTATAAACTGCGGAATCTCATCAAAACGGGACCTCCGAAGAAAACGTCCAAATCGAGTGACACGTATATCTTTCTTGGTTGCCCATTGCGCCCCATCTTTCTCAGCATCAATAACCATAGACCGGAGTTTAAACATTCTGAAATGCTTCCCATTCTTCCCTACCCGAACTTGTGTGTAAAAAAAGGGACCTCTGTTCGCAAACAGGTTTCCAATTAATAAAAAGGGTGAAATAAGCGACCCAAATGTGAGACCAATAATAGAAAACAACAAGTCTAACATGCGATGAAAGAACAAATACAACTTATTCTGATTACCTCTACTGAAAGGAAAGTAGCGATGAAAATCCCGATCCATGTACTGAATCGGAACACGGTGTGTAAGCTCTTCATACACTTGGGTGTATTCTCGAATAGGCACGCCATTTTTTAATTGTAATATGAGTTGATTATAAAGATAAACAGTCATGGCTTCAGGGTGCAGTGAAGCAACAACAATCTCCGATATGCGATGCGCTTTAATGGTGTCAGAAACACTCTCAATACTACAGCTTTCAAGATCAAATAGTTTTACGGCCTGCGTATTATTTGGTTCTGTGTCAATAAAGCCCATAACCTTATAATTAGGATCAACTTTTTGAAGCGATTCTACAATCTCTTTTACTTCATTTATATTCCCAACTAATAGTACACGCTTAAAAAATCGCGGGGTGGAAATCAGCGTTATATATGCGTACCGCCAAATAAACAGTGCAACGTTGATCGACACATAAAGATATACGATTTGAAGACGATTACCAGGAAGCTCAGGGGTATAAAAGGGTGTTAACAAGTAGAAAAGAACCGTAGCTGAAGAGGTGAGTATGACATTCTGAACCACAATTTCAAACCTACTTGCCTTTTGCAAATTGTAAAGCTCAAAGATAGTTGCGAAAATAGTCAAGTAAAGTGCCAATACAACAGACCAAAACCAGTGGGTAGAATTTATTTTAAAATAATCGAAATCAAATACAAGTCCAACGGCATAAAGCAGCGCGAGCACGCTTACAATGTCAAATACCCGCAAGAGTACAATACGCTCTGAAACATCAAAATGAATATTCGATTTTTTGGACATATGGGGAATTTCAGTACCGTGAATGTAGGGTTTATTTAGTTGTTTAAAAGCAAATTCCAACTATGTTTCACCTGTTGCCAATCAAAATGTTCGACCTTGATCCGCGCATTTTTGGCTATGTTTATGGCAACATCGGGTTGCTGGATTAACTTTTCTATTTCTTTAACAAATACTTCGGCATTGTTTGGCGGCGCCAAGATTCCGTCCACATCATTCTCTATTAAATACGTCATTCCACCAACGCCAGTCGAAATTACTGGAAGCCCTAAAGCCATAGCCTCTAAAACACTTACAGGCATATTGTCAACGTTGGTCGTATTAATAAAAATACTGGACTTCACTGATTGGCTTATCCATTTCTCCTTTTCCAGACGCCCTGTAAAATACACCGGCAAATTTTCTCTTCTCGCAAGTTCCTTGCACTCAGATAAGGACCCATCTTTTTCAGGACCAACCATTAATAGCGACGCATTAGGATAACGCAAAAGTAGCTTCTGCAGTATTTCTAAGGCAAGCATAGGATGATATACTTTAGAAAAGGAACGCACCCAAAGTAATTCTGGCTTGATTTCCTTTCGAAGCATAAAGGGGTAGTTCTTTATTTCAATAGCATTCGGAATGTATGATATATTGTTAAAACCCGCATTTTTAAACACATGCATTAGAAACTGAGATGGAGCAACATTGACATATGCATTTCCGAAAAGCATGGTACTTGCCTTCGGGCTTTTTACTAACCTATTTGGCAAATCGCCTCCATGGAGAATAGGGATGTAAGGGATCTTGAACCTCCTGCACAATTTGGCCACCAAAACTGCATAGGTAAAGTTGAGCGTGCTGTACGTATCTATCAATACATAATCTACTTTATTTCGATATTTTAGCGTGGTGGCTAACATCGCTATCAAACGATGCGCCTTGTTCTTTGCTGCGGAAGCAGTAACGACCTCATAACCCTCCAAAGTGAGCAACAACGAAAGTGTCTCAATGGTGGTAACCGTGCCCGTTCCTTGGGAAGGTTTATTTCCTATGTAAAGGATTCTTTTTTGCATTGACTAATGTTATTAATGCTAAACCATAAATAAAGGCAGGAGCAGCAATCCGCATGGAGGAGTGATTTATGGTTAAAAACCAGAATATCAAAAAAGAATAAAAATATAAATTATTCCGGAACTTAAATCTTAAAACTAGCGGAGTCAAAATCAGAATTACAAGCGCAAAAAAACCAAAAACTCCGTGCTCCGAAAGCAATCTACTCAGTTCATTATGGCTGGCCGATAAGCGTCCTGTGGACGCTAAGCGGTATTCTTTCATTTTACCAATTCCAATTCCTGTAATTGGGTTTTCCTTAAAAGCTTCTAATTCAGAGTTTAATAGCTCCGTTCTCCCTGATGTAATATCTTGTTTTTCTCTCCCTGAAGCGTCTTGATTCGCATATCTTTTATCAATTAAACCCGATGTAGAAAAAGAGATGAAAATCCATGTACAAAACATAACCACTATTACAATTCCTAAATTAGGAATTAAAGCAACTCTTTCCTTGCTTCCAGATTTTAAAAAATAAATTACAAAAAAAGCAATAGCACAAACCGCTGCGGTAATAATACCACCTCTGGAAAAGGTAACGATCCCGCGATAACTTAAAAACGCAAGCAAAACAACATCAATACTATTTACAAAAAGATTTTTTATTGTAAATAATCGCGCAAAAAGAATGAACATCCCTAGTCCTAAAATCGTTGCAACTTGATTGGGACCAAATCCTCCAGATGCAGCAAAATTTGACTGAGTGCCCGTTAACACATCACCAATGTTAGGCGTATAAACATATAAATATAATGTCATGGAAATAATAGGAAGTAATACCGCTAGCAAAATTTCTTGCAATCGCGCCATTGTGATTTTTCGATTATAACAATATAATGCAGAAATCCCCAAGCAAATAGGGCCACTTAAATTAAACGCAACGGCATTCCCAACGTTCGTTTCATAATCCAAATTTATAGCCGAAAATAATATTCCTGGTATTAAAAAAAATAAATACAAAATATACACCCAAGAATTACGGTTAAAACCTTTAAAAAACATCCCAACACTTAAAAAAAGTATCACTGCATATTTTGCGAACTCATAAGAAAATGCTCCACCCGTCATCCTAGAAAACACCTCAAATCCTACTATATAGCCAGCTGCTAATAGTACTTCATCTTTTTTATTTCCACTGTTAAAAATTCTGATTAAAAAAAAGATGATCGCGGCTAGAAACAAAAACTTAGATGTAAATGGAAACAAATACACCATCATTGCTATACCACAATGGAGCAGAACGAGTTGAAAATACGTTATTTTTCCTGAGAGCTTGATAGGTGTTTATTTATTATAAATAGTTAATAACATAGGCAATATAATTTCAAAAGAATAAAACCGCTTAACATACCTTGAAAAGGCTTGTGCATTTTGTTTCCGTTCATCTGCGTTTTCAAAATACTGAATAACAGCTTCTGCCAAAGCATTGAAATTATCTGAAGGTACAATTTTTCCGTAATCAAGAACAACCTCCTTGCATTGACCAACATCTGTGCAAACAACTGGTATACCAGCCAAACCATATTCTAAGAGAGCCACAGGTAAACCTTCAGATTTTGATGACAGAACACCTACAGAAGCCGACCTCAATAGCGACATCACACCACTTTGAGCGCCATAGACATTAATAGCCTTCAAATTATTTGTAGCTATATATTCGTTGATGGTTTCATAGTATTGATTATAATTAATCTTTCCTATTAGGTGAAGGGAAGCTAAAGGATATTGCATTTTTATTACCTGAAAAGCCTTTATTAAATTCAGATGATCTTTTTGCGGTCTCAAATTTGCTAAGCAAACAATTCTGTAATCCTCAGCACCATCAAGCACAATATCTGAACTATCACCCTCGGATTCAGAAACAAAATTATTTAAAAAAACTACGTCCTTACATTTTAAATTTATAATTGCCCATTGTTTAAGCAACTCGTTCACCGAAATAATTGTGGAGAAAAACCTGGAACTCCAATGCAACACGCTATATTTTCTTGAGTCTAAGGCCTCACTATTTCCATAATGATCATGCCAAATTAATTTTAATTTAGGCCTTACAATTTTAAGGAAAGTAGCATAAAAAAAACTACTCGAGTGTGCATGGATAATTTTAATTTTATTTTTTTTAACAAGACTAAATAATTTTATAAAAGAAACAATATCAACTGCGCTCCTTTTATTCAAAAAATAATAATCAACATCTTTGGCAATGGTGCTTTTGAGCAATCCCTCCTCCCTACTAACGCATAAAATAGATTTATCAATGTGGACTGAAAGTTCATTGGCAAGTGATACTGCCATGCGCTCTGCTCCTCCTGGATGTAAAGAATCGATAAGTTGCAATACGCGCATTATATTAATTTTTTGATTTCGGTCTCAAAATCATCTAGTGTAAACGAATGGGACCATTGCATTGCCTTTCTAGACATTTCCTGTAATAAATTATGGTCTTCTACATGCGATAGTATCACTTGAACATCCTGTTCCAACTGGGCATCGATTAGAATACCTCGCTTTCCATAATCTAGCATCCAAGGTACGCAAGAAATTTTGGTCGCTATGGGTATTACGCCCCAAAACATTGCCTCAGCAACAACCTTTGGCCAGCCTTCTGATTTTGAAGGGAGTATTAAAAAATCACTCTCTTTATAGATTTTTTCGATACGCTCTGCTGACTGATTACCATGAAATGTAACAATCTGGGCAAGCCCATTATTCTTGACGTATTGCGCTAATTTCAATCTTTCAAAACCATCGCCATAAACATCCAGTTTTACATCAATTGTATTTTGTTTAAACTGTTGAATTAGTCGCAAAATATAATCTGGTCGCTTTCCTGGGGAAAGGGTTCCTACGAAAATAAATTTGAGCGGAGTACTAAACTTTTTGTGCGCCAACACTTCAATCTTACTTTTTGGGTAAGACGCTGTAAAAAATGGTTTTACATTTTTAGACTGGTTTGGCCAATCTCCATAAACCAGTACGTGCATTTTTTTAGTGAGTGTTGTATTATTTAGTAGCCATTTTTGAAGGCGATAGCTCAACGGCTGCTTTGCGCTCGGATCCCAATTTCCTGCATATTTGGCTGTTTTGGTTTTCTTCGGAAAAAATATTTGAACCAAAGTACCTAATAAGCCCATGTTTCCAGGACAACGCAAATGAATATGATCAGCCTTGGAAAACTCCCGAAATAATTTAAGAAAAATATAAGGAAGCGAAAGCACAGATACAATTGCCTTTCCAAAGCTATTAAAAGCAATCGTAGGCACTGTCTGCACCTCAACATCCTTACGGTTAAAAGGCGCTAATAACAGCGCACCTTTGTAACTATTAGGTGACAGTATTGCAACCGTATCAGCCGCAGAAAACCAAATATTCATTTCTTTCACATAGGGTGCATAAGAATAAAAGTGGCCATCTTCTTTGAGCAAGGTGGGAGCTAGTGTTACTACTAAAAAACGCATGTCTAAATATAGCCTTTTGAATCGTTCTTGCTTACTTCATGTGCCGGAACTCCAACAACAGTAGTTCCACTTGCAACATCTTTATGAACCAATGAATTAGCACCAATCACGGCATTATCGCCTACTGCTACAGGTCCAACCACCGTTGCTTGGGCTCCAATGTAAACGTTATTTCCTATGGTTGGCACACCTCTATGCGCTCCCCTTCCACTCACCCCAATAGTAACGCCTTGAGCGATATTGCAATTATCACCTATCACAGCGGAAGCATTGATAATGATATTTCCGAAGTGACCAATATAAAAAGCCTCGCCTATAGTGGCGCTATACGGTAGCGAGATACCTGTTACAATCTCAATCCATTTTTGATGAATCACACCAAAGACCAGTAGTGTTTTTTTAAGGAAACTCGGTATCTTACTTGTGTATATGGCATTGTTCCATCGATAGACCCACAAGGCCCACAAGCCTTGTTGCGTGAGCAAGAGAGTAAGTGCGCTCTTACCAGAATATTTTTTGTATTTCTTTAAGTCGGAATTAAACTTGCCCATTTGCCTGAAGTCGGTTATAAAAACTCAGATTTTTATCTAAAATAGTGATTTTATCATACCTAACCCTCACAACTTTTTCCGCAGCAATTCCAAGTTGCTTAGCCTCTTCGGGGTGATCAAGGCACCATAGTATCTTTTCGGCAATATCTTCTGGTTTATATACATCGCACAAGACACCCGTTTTCATATGCTCAATAGTTTCTGGTCCAGGTCCATACATGGAAAAGATAACAGGTTTTTTTAGCGCCATAGCCTCTAAAGAAACCAACCCCTGTGTTTCCATATGTGAAGGGAAAACACAAAGTGAAGCTTCAGCATAGCGAATATCTAGTTCCTCACGACTCACTGAACCATGAAAAATGACATTTACGAAATAACGAGCATCATACTGCTCCTGCAATGTTTCAATATAAGATGACCCATCCGGATAAAACCAATCTCGCCCAAAGATATCGAGCACCATTTCTGGCTTTGTTTCTCTCACTATCTTAAATCCTTCTATTAATTGTCTCACCCCTTTTTTTTCACATACCGTACCTGCAAACAAGATTCGATCCTCTTGTATCTGAACCTCTCCTGAAATTTGTGTAGTATGGATTGGGTGATTAATAATCTCAATTGGTTTATTGTGATAATTCAAATACTTTTCAGTATGCTCTTTTACATAGTTAGAAACCGCGATAAAAGCATCTGCATTTTTAAAGGAGCGCTTTTCTAGTAGACCTTTACGGAAGTTGATGCCTCTTTTTTCTGCTTCAGAAAAAAAGTGGTGGCCACCATGAAGTCTAATCACTTTTTTCGCGAAATGTTTTCTTGAGATGAAAGCCAAACCCAATTCGGCAGATTCAATTATATCAATTTGTAATTGTGTGTGTAATTCCTTTAAACGCTTATTAATTACCTTTCGATTGTATAAAAAATTAGGTAGTAAAGAAGCATTTTTAGCCAATCTGACTAACTGAACACCCTGATCATCCAACTTTTCTTCCGTTTCTAACACCCCTACACCCAAAACGGTAACAGAATGCCCATTAGTGACCAAGGTACGTCCAAATGTCTGTAGAAAGGTTCCTACCCCACCGGACGCCCAAGTTGCATATTCAGCAGAAAGAAAAACGATGTTCATTTTAGTATTAATTTTTTGATGTTTTCTGATGCACTTTCAGGATCCGAAACAACTACTTTAAACCACTGCTTTAGCTGGGTTGTATTATCTGATTTAACAGTATCAAGCAGCGGTATTATTTCGGAAGCACTCGGAAGCCAAAATACTGCTTTTTTGCTAGGCATACTCCGAAAGTGCTGATACTGGTAGATAGTATCAACAGACCAATTAGGATCTTTTTTGTGATCATAATTTATATAAATACACGGTTTATCAAACATACCGAAGTCGAACGCCATGGTAGAGCCAACATTAACTACGACGTCCGCATAAAACGCAAGGCTTACCAATAATTTCACATCTTCAACAGTAGGGTACACCGCTGTCCATTTTTCAGAATTAAAGTTCCAAAGCGGAGGCATATCAACAATTAGATTTGGAAATTTATCAAGCACCCAGTCATAGCGACCCGAACGATCCACCGGACAACGTCGAAA
>JBLHGH010000036.1:0-13548 GCA_047615425.1 Candidatus Latescibacterota bacterium | reverse complement strand
GAAAATAAATTCTAGCATTTCTTTTTCTACGGAAGGCACACATTCAAACGCATTTTCATTGATGAGTTGAACAATATCATTGCCTTGAAAGATGGATTTATGCTGAAAGAATTGTTTTTTAACTGATAGGGAAGTGAGATCAATTTTAAACAGGCGGTAGACTACTTTTTTGATAAAAAGAGGGAGTCCGTTGGTATATTTAGGCGTGAAATTGACATCGACAGTTCTTTTTTTGAATCCGTCTCCTAAGCCAACAACCGTTACATCATGCCCAAAAGAGGTCAAGCCATCTTTGAGTAATTTGTGGGATGCGTTATACTCGCCTACCAATAAAATTTTCATCTGTTAAAATTTTTATTTGATTGTGCTTATTTCATAACATTATTTTGTCCTATTTTTAGACAAATTTACAACTTGCAAAATAAGAATAATAAAATTTGTATTACCTCTCTTTCCTTGGGAAAAGGTGGCGCTGAACGTTCGGCGGCAATCCTTTCTCAATTGCTAGATAACTTAGGTTATGAGGTGCATATTGCTATCTTGAATGATGAAATTGATTATCCTTATGCTGGGGCCTTATATAATATGGGTTTAATGAAGACTGAAACGGACAGCTTCGGAAGCAGGTATAAACGCTTTAAAAAGCTGAAGGGGTATTTGATGGAAAACGAAATTGATGTGGTTATCGATCATCGACCGAAAAATCAATACTACCGAGAACTTTTCTATCATCATTATGTATATAACAGTATTGCTAAAGTATATGTAACACACAGTTCTAACGCCGATTTATATCTCACAAGAAAACCGAATCAATTTGCGGGACTGTGCAATAAAAACAAAGCCAATGTGGCTGTATCCAGTTATATAGAGACCAAAGTGCTTCAGGTATTAGGAATTCAAAACACAGCAACTATTTACAATACTTTTGACTCGGATTGGAGTACTTCGGAATACATTGTTCCTTCAGAATTACAAGGTCAAAACTATATTTTGGCTTATGGTAGAATCGAAGACGATGTCAAGGATTTTAGTTTTTTAATCGCGTCGTACAATGCTTCCAAGTTATGGGAAGAGGACATTAAACTGGTCATTATGGGAGATGGTAGTGATGTTGAAATGTTAAAAGATCATGCAGTTTTAGGATTTGGACGTAATGGGATTGTGTTTTTACCATTTACGAAGGAGCCTTTTGGTATTATAAAAAATGCGCTTTGCGTATCGTTAACCAGTAAATTTGAAGGGTTTCCTATGGTTTTGGTTGAAGCACTTTCATTAGGCACGCCAGTTGTTTCGCTTGATATTGTTTCTGGACCAAATGAAATAGTACAACACGAAGAGAATGGTTTGCTAATCGAAAAAAGAGAGGTACCTTTATTTGCTGAAGCCTTAGTGAGAATGTGCACGGATATCAAATTACAGACGTCTTGTAAAGCCAACGCAGCTAATTCTGTTGCGCGGTTTTCTTCTGAAAAAATTGGCCAAGATTGGCACAAATTATTACAAAATGAATCAAATTAGTTTAGAAAATATTTCCTTAGTTGATATTCCAAAGATAGTTGCAGAAGACGGTAATGGAAACCTGTCTGTGATAGAAAAGGAGTTGTTGCCTTATGCAATTAAGCGTGTTTATTATTTATATGATGTGCCAAGTGATGCAACCCGTGGCGGGCATTCGCATAAAGAACTACAGCAATTTTTAATTGCAGTTAACGGTAGCTTTGATGTGGTTTTAGACAATGGCAAAGACCGAAAGTCATTTTCCTTAAATCAACCAAACAAAGGCTTGCTCATCCCTAATGGTATTTGGAGAGAGTTGGAAAATTTTACTGCAGGAACGGTTTGTTTATCGCTTGTGAGTGCCGAATACGACGAAGATGATTATATCAGAGATTATGAGGATTTTTTAGCCTCGAAATGATGTCGTTTGAACGCCACTTGATCGCAAACCTCCTTGAATTTTCAAAAGTATTTTTAGTATAAAATTAGGGAGCTTTAATAGCATCCTTTGTTTACTATTGATGTTTTTAGTATCCAAATTTTTAAGAAATTTTCTAAAAGACTCTTGATCTCCTGCCAATTTGTGTTGTAAGGCAAACGAGTATCTGTTGAGGTCTAAATATTTTTTTATGTCGGAATCCTTTTGCGCATCCTCCTCAAAATTATCAGGATCCATAAACGCTCTTTTCTTTGTTGGGGTTAGAGAAATTCGATTACTTCCTTCTAAATTATACCTAGCAGAAATCTTTGTGCAAAAGGCTAGGGGTTCCTTTAATGCTGCCCGAATCCATAAATCAGTGTCCTCGCCAGCCCCGTGGGTTATAGTTGTGTCAAAACCATTTAGGCGATCAAAAAACGTTTTTTTAAAACACATGGCTGATGTCCAAGAAATACTATCAATCAAGCAGTTTTCGAAATAATTGGAGACTGAAGCGTAGGCATTGGAGCTTTTCATGATAGGGCCATCAAATGGCACTAGCAAGTTGGTGTTAAAATTCTTTTCGTAGGCAGTTGCAAACCACTGTGCATTTGGATGCTTTTCAATTAATGTGTTTATATCTTCTAAGTGGGTTGGGTGCCAATAATCATCCGCATCTAAAAAGGCTATGAATTCATTATTGGCTTTGGCTACTCCATAATTTCGAGCAATAGCAACACCTTCATTCTCTTTGCTGAAAATTTTTATACGATCATCAGAAATCCCTTCCGCTTTAGCGACACCATTGTCCTTTGATCCGTCATCTACAAGTACAATTTCGAAATCTGAATGACTTTGCTCTAAAACAGATTGAAGCGTGGCTTCGATATCCTTTTCTTTGTTGTAAAGTGGTATGACGATTGAAAATCTAATCATTAGCGTTTTTTTTGCTGAAGATAATAACCCAAACGATACATGTCAAAAAGACCCATTGATGGGCTATTTGAGAGCAAGTTATTTTCCATGCCTTTTTTAAACATCTTATAAAAAACGCCAGAACACCAGCCCATGAATTTTCCAGACCATGCCTCACCTTTCTTTGATAGCGCAGTGTCTTTAGGAGCAATAAGTCCTTCATCCACCATGTGAAGTAAGGCGTCTACCGCTTCAATAGACTTTCTCAAAAAGACCTGACTTGATTCCAGGCCCAAATGCACTACAGGGTTGTCTATATGGGCAACATGGATGTTGTTTTCCTTTGAATCTAATGCGAAAAGTGTGTCCTCATGCCTTAAATTGGGAATATTCTCATTAAATTTTATCTTTTTGAAAACACTTTTATTTATTAGAAAATTGAGTGTTAGAAAACGCAAGTGTGGTTGTTTTTGCCTTTCAGAAACTGCTAAAGCTTCTCGTTTCATGCCATAAACCCAGCGCAGCTTTTCATCGGTATTCGGGGGGGTTTCTTGGTAAGTAATGCCACCGTAAATTATTTCAGTGCTATTATTGATGGCAGCAATGTACGTTGTCAAGAAATTGTCTCTAATCACTTTAGTATCTGCATCTAAAAACAGCAAGGTTTCGTTTGTTGCTTCCCTTGCTAGCTTGTTTCTAATCGCGCTTCGACCAATATTTTTTGGCAGTTTTGTATAGCTTGAGTGTGAAAGTAGATTGATGTCCTCATTTTCCTTTGGAGGATTTGGAGAACAGTCGTCATAGACTTTTATTTCAAAAGCTATAGCACTTGCCAAACCCTGATCATGCAATTGCTTTACCAATGGTAAGACATTATAGTTATAGGTTGGGATTAAAATAGATAGGGCTTTATGCATCTTGGCAAAAATAGAAAAAGTAGGTTTGATTAAACAACTTTCTTGTTTTTATATAAATAGATGCAAAAACTTAAAATGGGTTGTATTGATTTAGTGATTTTAATGGAATGTTTGTAGATTGCTCTTTTAAACCACACCAGACCTAGATGCTGTTTAATACACTCGATTTTGCCATTTTCTTCCCGATTGTGCTGACTTTGTATTGGACGGTTTTTAAGAAATCTCTGAAACTTCAGAATCTTTTCTTAGTAGTTGTTAGCTACACCTTTTACTCGTTTTGGGATTGGCGTTTCCTTTCGCTTATTTTTTTAAGTTCCATTGTTGATTATAGTGTGGGCTATTATCTAGGTAAAACCGAAGGGAAGGCTAAGCGAAAGGGGTTGCTTTTTACAAGTCTATTTTTTAATCTGGGCTTGTTACTTATATTTAAGTATTTCAACTTTTTTGTCGAGAGCTTTGTGTCGGCATTTTCAGTTTTTGGAACAGAATTTAACGTCACTTCTTGGCAAATTTTACTTCCGGTCGGGATTAGTTTCTACACCTTTCAAACGCTGAGCTATACCATAGATATTTACCGAAGGAAGATTCAACCCACGAAGGATGTCGTTTCGTTTTTCGCTTTTGTGTCCTTTTTTCCGCAGTTGGTTGCAGGTCCTATTGAACGTGCATCTCATTTACTGCCTCAGTTTCAAGTCAAAAGAAAATTCGATTATAGCAAAAATGTGGAGGGGCTCCGACTTATTCTCGGAGGTCTCTTTAAAAAGATGGTAATAGCGGATAATTGTGCATTACTGGTCAATAGTATTTTTGAAAATTATCAAATGGAAAGTGGAAGTACCCTTTTCTTTGGTGCTGTGTTTTTTGCTTTTCAGATCTATGGGGACTTTTCAGGGTATAGTGATATTGCCATTGGAACCTCAAGATTGCTTGGTTTTGATTTAATGAAGAACTTCAATTTTCCGTATTTGGCTCAAAATATGTCAGATTTTTGGCGTCGCTGGCATATCTCATTATCCACGTGGTTTAGAGATTATGTTTACATTCCGTTGGGTGGAAGTAGGGTGTCTAAATTCAGGCTCATTATCAATATTCTCATTGTATTTGTGGTTAGTGGTTTGTGGCATGGCGCTAATCTCACCTTCTTATTTTGGGGCTTTATCCATGCTTTATTTGTGATTCCTGTGGTATTATTTTGGCGAAAAGATGTTGCTTTCAGTAAAGAAAGAAAATGGCCAACATTCAAAGAGCTTTTCAATATTGGATTCACTTTTGTGATCGTCGTGTTGGCGTGGGTGTTCTTTAGAGCCGAAACGATAACCGATGCTTTTCAGTATTTAGAAATAATATTTTCGAAATCAATTGTAACGATGCCATTCATTCCAAGAAGTGCGGTGCTATACTTATTTATTTATATGGTTCTTGAGTGGTTGCAAAGGCACAGGGATCATGTTTTGGATATTTCCCATCTTAAAAATAAGTATGTTCGTTATGGTATTTATTATGTGGTTTTATATTGCATCTTTTACTTTGCAGGCGATTTACAACCCTTTATATATTTTCAATTTTAATGAAAGGTCTCTATAGAAAAATCCTGTTGTTTTTGCTGCCAGTTTTCCTGGTTTGGGCACTTACGGAGGTGTTTTATAGAACAGCGGACACAAACTACACCTCTAAAGCCGAACATATAGTTAAAGGCTATCCAGATACCGAGCTTTTGGTTTTTGGAGATTCGCATACACTCTACGGAATTAATCCGTCGCACTTTGAAATGAAGACCTTTAACATTGCTAATGTGAGCCAGAGTCTTTATTTCGATGAATTATTACTTCAGAAGCATCTAAAAGAGCACAAACAGCTTAAGGCGGTGTTGCTCAATATTAGTTATTTTACGTTATCCAGAATTGATAATGAACAAGAAGACGCGTGGCGGAAGTATTATTACGATCAGCAAATGGATTTGGATGTCCCCATTGTTTCAGAATGGAGTCCAAAAAAACACAGTCTTGCGCTGGCGAGACGTTTTAATAGATCGTTTGCTTTGATGCATGATTATGTGCGTTTGGGCACTGTTTTGGATTGTACAGATAATGGTTATGGTATTCAGGAAGCGTCTGATATTATTGGGGATAAGGATGCAATAACACCTGTCATTGTAAAAAAGCACGAGGATTTTTCTCAAGAATTTGATCATAACCTTGCTCGCTTACAAAGCATGATTGCATTGTGTGAAAAACACAATGTAGAAGTATTTATAGTTGAAATGCCTGTTTATAAGGCCTATTTCGAACAATTGAATACCGAAAAAAGGGATAAAATTACGGCTATTTGCGAGGATTTAGAGGCAAGCTTCGAACATGTTCACTATTTTAATTTGTTACAAGATGCTCGATTTGTGGATTCGGATTTAAGAGATGCAGATCACCTAACCAATGCAGGCGCTACCAAATGCAGCAAGCTGTTGAGCGTTAAAATTTCGGCAATACTTCAGAAGAAAGAGTAAGGATTTAAACTGTTTTTTGAACCACTTCAAAAATCTGATTCTCATCACATTTTAAGGTTTTGGAAGGATATTTTAAAAGCAAGGCGTAATCATGCGTTGCCATAAGGATGGTATTTCCATTGCTATTGATTTCCTGAAGAACTTCCATTACTTCCACGCTCGTTTGTGGGTCAAGATTACCCGTGGGCTCATCTGCCAAAATCAATTCAGGATCATTGAGCAAGGCTCTTGCAATTGCGATGCGCTGTTGCTCACCTCCAGAAAGCTGATAAGGGTATTTGAAGGCCTTGGTTTTCATGGCAACTTTGTCTAAAACCTCATCAATTCTGATATCCATATCGGCTTTGCTGCTCCAGCCAGTCGCAGTTAATACAAATAGTAAATTATCCTTCACTGTTCTGTCATTCAGAAGTTTGAAATCCTGAAAAACAACGCCTAGTTTTCGGCGGAGAAACGGGATGTCTTTTTCTCGTAGGGTGGATAAATTATGTCCTACTATCTCGCCTTCCCCTTGCTGCAATGGCAGATCGCCGTAGAGGGTTTTCATAAAACTACTTTTACCTGTTCCCGTTTTTCCGATAAGATAAACAAACTCACCTTTTTCAATTGAAAGGGTAACATCAGATAAGATGAGGTTTTCGCGTTGAAAGATCGCAGCATTTTTTAAAAATAGAACGGGTGAAGACATACGCAGTGATGAAATTATGATCGAATTACAAAGCTAAATGTTTCATTGCAAACATAGAAGCGCTTTATTCTTTTATATTTAAATTCTCGTACTGAACTTTATTGTTATACAAAATGCGAACGGTTACAAATCCTTGCATTTCCTCTGGTAATTGAATTTCTATTCGTTCGTTTAACGGAACGTTCTCGTCTAAAAACCATTGCTTGCGCTTAGAATGTACTAGAATATTTAGCGTTTTGGCCGCTTTATTTTCTTGAAAATCATTCGTAGTTTGAATTACTAACCGCTTGGTTTCAGCATTTATACCTACTACAAAATATGCCTTGTCAGCTTCGGTTTGTAGCTTTTTACTCTTTTGACTAGGTGTAATCATATCATAGGCTTTCGGCGGCTTTTGCTCACAGGGCGCTATTGAAATATCTGGATTCACTGATAATTTTATATAGCCAGACCGGTCTGGCTTAAGTATTGTATTCGGTTTTAAAACAATTCCTTTTCTGGCAGTAAAATCTACGGTGGCAGAATCTTTAAACGTTTGGTTAGCAATCCTAATTGTATTGGCTGCGTTTTTCAATCTGAAATGGAAGCGTGAAAATTCTCGCTCTTGAATCACCACTTCGCCCTTAGGGTCTTTGGCATCTTGCGACATTTTTACCGCTGCGTAGGCATCTACTCGACCAGCACCAAGCTTTCCCGAAAACTTCTCGTTGCCACTTAAATGGTCTATTGGTGCGGCACTTAATTTTAGGATACTTTCAATTTCATAAGAGGAAAGGCAATAGTTTATAGACCACATTAATCCAATTACACCAGTGACATAAGGTGCTGCGGCAGAAGTGGCGCCACCGTAATCCTTTGGTCTATTACAAATGTCACTTCCGAGCATATACGAAACTGCTGGTGCCGAAATATCTACGGCATAATTGTACTGCATGCTAAATCTATGATAAGGCGGATTTAGTCTGCCGCTTTTTCCGAAATGATAAATCTTATTATGCCGGTCCTTTAGATTTGAAGTTCCGCGCTTGCCCTTGTCCTCGATGATATTGTCCTCCGGATTATCAAACTGAGTAAATACACCCGTGACGGACATCACTTTCTCATAGGAAGCAGGATAGCCATAATCGTCTGGTGGGTTTTTAGCATCTTTATCACCACAACGCTGCCAATTTCCAGCTGCGGCTACAATGATGATTCCGTCTTCGTAAAATTCGTTTATACGCTCTTCGATGTTTTTATGAAGCGGCCCAATGCTACAAGACACCCAACTGGCATTAATCACTTTCGCGCCAGCTGCGACTAGCTCTTCAATTTTCAGAAAAGAACCATATCCATTGGTAATTACGTCGCATTTTGAACATAAACCGGGTCTTCCATAGCCATTATCCATGTGAGCAACAGCAATTCCTGCAATGTTACTTCCGTGGGAACAACCAAGACCTTTACTTGCATTAAAATACTGTAGGTAGTTGCTTACTCTGCCTTTTAAATCTGCGTTGGTTGAATCAACGCGGGAATCTGATATACCTACAATTACTTTTGGAGAGCCTTTTGTAATTCCCCATGCTTCGGGTGCATTAATAAGGTCAAGATCATAGAGTCCGTAGTGAGTTCCAAGATTTTCAACTGGACTTGTGGCACCGTAATCATTAGGGTAGTATGGATCAGATTCAGGATAATACTGGTCTATGAGTGTGTATTTATCTGGGAAGTTGTGTTTTAAGTCGCTTATTAGCCTTACTTCGTTGGTTGTAATATTATAAACATCTTTTAGGGACGTTCTTTTAGAATTTGGATAGGCAGATTCAAAGGTGTAAATAGTATGATTTCCATAAATGTCATTTTCTAATTTACTCTTGTTGCTTTGCACAGAAATGGTTCCATCCATGTTTTCTGTAATATCTAGGGAAGCAATATCATTCACGTTCGCCTGAAAAAAGAATAATTCAGTTTCTTGAGCGATACCATTGAGGGAGACGGTTATGAAGCAAAAAAACAAAAATTTATTCATGACTATTCCTTTATGTCTAGTTGCTTAACTTTTTCATTGAGCAAATCTAGTTGCTTTTGTTGTTCGATTGTATATAGGGTTAGCTCTTCTATTTTTTGGAGTAATATTAAATTCATTTGCTTTAGCGATAGCCCCTCTTTTTCTAAGGTAGCAGCCGAAGGAACATTTGGCAAGTGATGATGTTGTTCGACGAATTTAGATACCGATGCAAGGCTAGGAAATGTATAATCAGGTTTTAGCTTGGAAGCGCCATGAAAGTAGTTTTCGAAAACATAATCTGGAGCAACTGCACCGTTTAAATCTACCAAGACTTCCTGAGTGTGTATTTTGCCCTTCACTGTTAAGAGTTCATCTGGGCTTGTAGTGCCAATACCGATCTTCCCGTCCCGTTCAGTGATGTTTTTAATGTTACGTTGTGATATGCAAGATGTAGTGGAAAGCAAAATGAGTGAGACAAATAAGAGGCTTTTCATAGCGGGAATTTTAAGAGATTGTTCGTTTTAAAAGTACAATTTATTTTATGAAAGAAACGTATTGTTTGTATGGTCCTTTTCAGATTTAATATACTTTCAATTTGATTTGTTCGTTTTGATAATAACAAATCGAAAGAGGTGCCTTACAAAATTATAAATAACGTTCATAACCTGTGAATAGTTACGTCTTTCTGCTTAAATCTACCATCCGAAAAACAATATCTTTACACGAGTAATAAAACCTACAATGCAATGACAAAGAACCTCATAACTAGCTTGCTATTTGTATGCCTTTCTTTCGGTGTTTATGCGCAGCAAACCGCTGTGTTCACTAATGATTTGGCAGATTATAATAAAGCCATTGAGTTGTATAACAGCAATCAGTTTCTGGCGGCTCAAGGCTTATTTTCAAATGTAAAAGGCATAACAAAAGAGGAGACCATTAGCGGTGATTGTGCCTACTATATTGCTAATTGCGCAGTAAGGCTTAATCAGCAAAATGCGGATTTCCTTATGGAAGAATTTGTTGCAGATTACCCTACAAGTATCAAAAGAAATGACGCTTTTATAAATGTAGCGAATTATTATTTTGAAAATGGAAAGTATTCGTACGCAAGAAAATGGTATGATAGGGTTGATGAATTAAATATACCAAGAATTGAACGCGACAAATTCTACTTTAATAATGGTTATACTTACTTCCAAAATAAAAGATATAACGAAGCAAAGAAGTACTTTAATAGAGTAAGTCTATCCAATAAGTATGGTTCACAGGCCAAGTATTATCTAGGTTTTATTGCATATGAAGATGATGAATATGAGGCTGCGAATGAACTTTTTGAGGAAGTAAAAGATGAAGATCGCTACGCTGAAGACCTTAGCTACTATCAGGCTGATATGAATTTCAAACTTGGAAAATTTCAGAAGGCAATAGACATGGGCAAAGAACAGTACGGTAGCTCAAGACCAAAAGAGAAAAGTGAATTGTCAAAAATTATTGGAGAATGCTATTTCAATTTGGAGCAATATACTGAGGCGATTCCGTATTTAAAAGAATTTAAAGGGCGTTATGGAAAGTGGAGCAATACAGATTACTACCAATTAGGCTATGCGTATTATAAGCAGGGCCAATATGACAATGCTATTGGAGAATTCAATAAAATTATTGACGGAAACAACTCGGTTGCCCAAAATGCGTATTATCACCTAGCCGAAAGTTATCTCAAGCTGAAAAGGAAGCAACAGGCATTAAATGCTTTTAAGAATGCTTCGGAAATGGATTTTTCGGAAGAAATTCAAGAAGATGCCATGCTCAATTATGCAAAATTGAGCTATGAGATTGGTAACAGTTACCAAAGCGTACCAGGAGTTCTGCTGTACTTTATTGAAACCTATCCACAGAATCAAAACAATGACTACCTAAAAGACTTGTTAATTGATTCTTATCTCACCTCCCAAAATTATAAGGCGGCTATTGAACTACTGGAGAATAATAAATCTTTCGAAAACAAATTAGCCTATCAAAAGGTGGCATTTTATCATGGCGTTGAACTGTACAATGAAGGAAATTATTCTGAAGCTATTACTTTGTATAATAAGTCTCTAAAGGAGCCTCGAGACCCTTTATTTACGGCCCGAGCAACCTATTGGAAAGCCGAGAGTGATTACCAGTTGTCAAACTTTGACGATGCGTTAATTGGCTTTAAGCAGTATATTCAATTGCCTTCAGCAGATCAAACTCCTGAGTTCGAAAACAGCAAATACAACTTAGCATATAGCCAGTTTAAATTGAAAAATTATAGTGACGCCATCACAAACTTTACAATATTTGTGTCTGCTTCAAGTAGCGCTGGTTCAAGAGAAAAAGATGCGTATTTACGCTTAGGAGATAGTTATTTTGTAAGTAGTCAGTATTGGCCGGCCTTGGAGAATTACGGCAAAGCTATTGAGTTTGGAACACCCGATGAAGATTATGCGGCCTTTCAGAAAGCAATAAGTTATGGTTTTGTAGATCGAACGGCGAATAAAATTGAAGATTTGAGTGCATTCCCAGGGAGCTATCCTAAATCTGTTTACAAAGATGATGTGCTCTATGAATTAGGAAACACCTACGTTTCCCAAGATAAAACCGCGGATGCTATTAAAGTTTATGATAGGCTTATTAGGGAACTCCCTGGTAGCAGTTATGTTTCTAGAACTCTTTTGAAAAAAGCATTGATTTGTGATAATACAGGCAAGAGTGAGCAGGCACTTAGTCTATTTAAACGTGTTGCAAACGACTTCCCGTCAACGCCTGAAGCGCTGCAAGCCGTGGCTTCGGCTAAAATCATTTATATCGACCAAGGACGTGTAGATGATTATGCAGATTGGGTGAGCACATTGGATTTTGTAGATATTGAAGTAGCAGAATTGGATGACGCTACATACCAAGCTGCGGAGCAACCCTACCTTGAGAATAAGGCAGAAGAAGCTATTAAGCGCTTTGAGAGCTATCTCACAGAATTTAAAAATGGGCAACATGCATTACAAGTACATTTCTATCTGGGTCAATTGTACTTCGGAAAAGATGCTTCAGATAAAGCAATTCTGCATTTTCGATTTGTAGTTGCTAAGGAACGAAGTGAATTTACGGAGCAAGCACTTGCGAGAGTTTCCGAATTATACCTAGCGAAGCAGGATTATCAAAACGCATTGACATTTCTACAGCGCCTTGAAACGGAGGCTGATTTCCCTCAGAATATCATTTTTGCACAAACTAATAGCATGAAAGCAAACTATGAACTTGATCAATACACTCAGGCTGTTTTGTATGCTGAAAAGGTACTTCAGAATTCAAAAATAGATGCTAGTATTAAGAGTGACGCCCAAATAATTATTGCGCGTTCGGCTATGAAGACGGGTGATGAAGAAAAGGCAAAAACAGCCTATGCTGAGGTTGCGAAAGTGGCTACTGGTCAATTGGCAGCTGAAGCCCTTTACTTCGATGCATATTTCAAGAACGAAGCTTTAGATTTTGAGGGCTCTAATGCCAGTGTGCAGCAGTTAGCGAAAGATTATAGCGGTTATAAATATTATGGAGCGAAAGGCCTAGTGCTTATGGCGAGGAATTTCTATGCCCTAGGTGACGCCTACCAGGCAACCTATATCTTAGAAAGCGTTATTAGCAATTTTACTGATTATCCTGATGTTGTGGAAGAAGCCCAAGAGGAGATTTCGAAAATAAAAACGGCGGAGTCTAAGACAAATTCATCTGTAGAAACAGATCATTAAGTAATTTCTAATCATACAAACTGCAAAATAAAACCTATGCAACACATAGTTAATAAAACATATAGATATTCAGGAATTGGGCTAGAAGGTAGGTTCTTTATATCGCTTCTTTTGATCGCTTTTGGGTTTTCAGCTATCGCTCAGGAAGATGGAAATTTAGGAACTGAAGTAGTGAATGTCGTAAAGCCATATACACCTACCATTTCTGATGCTTTCAAGGCGAAAGAAACGCCAAGTATGAATGATTCTATACGTACACAAAAAAAGAAAGTGGACTACAATATTTTTTCAGTTCCAGTGGCTTCTACATTTACTCCTGCCAAAGGAAAGGCTACAGCTGTAGAAAAAACCAAGCCATTGAAGTTGTATGATAGTTATGCGAGTTTGGGTTTTGGGAATTATACCAGTATCCTTGGCGAATTGTACAGCAACTTTCAAATAAGTAGAACAGATAATGCGGGATTTTTCTTTAGGCATAATTCGTCCCAAGGAGATGTTGATGGGGTTTTTGCGGAGAACAAATATTATGACACGCAATTGGACGCGAATTATACTAGCAGGCAGCGAGATGCGTCTTATCGTTTAGACGCTGGTTTAGAGCATCAATTGTTTAATTGGTATGGGATAGGCGCGAGTTATGCATTGCCGTTTGAAGAGTTTCTAGATCCAACTGATATTAAACAGACTTATTTTAGTGGTTATGTAGGTGGTGAAATAACCATCGATGAATCCTTATTTGAAGGCGCTTCCACGAAACTACGCTATACAGCCGATGCTTTTTCTTCTTCCGAAGTGCATTTTAACGCAAAGCCAACGTTTTTTTTTCCTCTAAGGGATTTCGATTTAAAAATTGATA
>JBLHGH010000035.1:0-13642 GCA_047615425.1 Candidatus Latescibacterota bacterium | reverse complement strand
AGAACCAATCAAAACGGCCCAGAAGAATATGGCTTTAGAGGAAATGCCCGTAATTATGATTTAAATCGTGATTTTATTAAAGCAGATACTAAAAACGCTGTGGCTTTTGCCAACCTATTCAGAACCGTAAACCCAGACGTCTTTATTGACAATCACGTTAGCAACGGAGCGGACTACCAATATGTCTTGACACATTTATTCACCCAACACAATAAATTAGGCGGTGCATTAGGAGATTTTCTACACCATAAGTTCATGCCTCAACTAGAAGACTCATTGCGGCAGAAAAAATGGGACATTACCCCTTATGTAAACGTTTTTAACCGCACTCCAGATGCTGGCTTTAGTCAATTCCTTGATGGCCCTCGCTATTCAACTGGATATGCTGCGCTTTTTAACACCTTAGGGTTTATGGTAGAAACGCATATGTTAAAACCTTATAAAGACAGAGTTGAAGGAACGTACGAACTCATGCGGAGCGCTATCAATATCGCCAACAACGAAGCAGCAGTCATTAAAGAACTCCGGAAAAATGCTAGAAGCAATTATAGTATTGGGGACAGCTATCCAATTGCCTGGAAAATTGACAGCACCAAAACATGCCTCTTAAACTTCAAAGGCTACGAAGGCGAAGAGCTAACAAGCGAACTAACTGGTGCGAAAAGACTCAAATACAATAGAGACCGTCCATTTACGAGGGAAGTAACATATTATAATCACTTTAAACCGAAGGCAAGCGTTGTCATTCCTGAAAAGTACATCATTCCGAGAGGGTATTGGAATGTAGTAGACTTAATGGATAAAAATGAAATTGATATCACCAGAGTAGTGAAAGACAGTGTCATTAAAGCCGAAGTGTATCGAATCAAAAATTACAAAACAGTACAATCTCCATATGAAGGCCACTACCTACACTATAACACCGAAGTTGAGTCAACCACAGAAATGGTTGCTATAAAAGAGATGGATTTCATTGTTGAGACAAACCAAGAAGGGATACGCTATATCCTAGAAACATTAGAGCCCGAAGCGCCAGATTCATTCTTTAATTGGAACTTTTTTGATACGGTTTTACAACAAAAAGAAGGATTTTCACCCTATGTATGGGAAGACAAAGCGCTAGATTTTTTAAATGACAATCCAGATATCAAGGCCGCTTTTGAGGCTAAGAAATTAGCAGACCGTGATTTTGCGAAAAATTGGTATGCACAATTAGACTGGATTTATAAGAAATCTCCTAATTATGAAAAGGCACATTTAAGGTACCCGATCATTCGGGTGGGTGGTTAGATACTCCTTTGGAAAAAGAAGTTTAATATTCTCATAGGAATCTTGAAGGGCTTTTTGAGATTTTCCAAAATTTTTCCATCTCGCTTTTTTAATGCCTTCTTTCTCCTGCGGTATTAGCGGTCCGCTATAATCTGTATACATTTGGTACCAATAGGTAACCTTGAGTTTCAGTTTCCCATTTCGTTTAAAAACGTGATAGGTCGTTGTCAAAAACTTCTTAATCTCTAGATTTTTCACACCTGTCTCCTCTTCCACCTCTCTTATAGCCGCATCAACATGTGTTTCGTTTTTTTCAATTTTCCCCTTCGGAAGATCCCACTTTGAATTTCTTCGAATAAACAATATTTCTTTCTTGCCATTCATAACAAGCCCTCCCGCTGCTTCAACAACAGGTAATTTTTTCCGAAGAAATTGTTCTAATTTTTCTTCATTTTTATGATACAAATTCACGTATAATAGCTCGCCGTTATTAATCCGATTGATTAATTTTTTAAAGCGAGCCAACTTTAAGGGTATAGCCAGGTATTGTTTTCCTATCTTTTTTTCAGTAGATAGAATAATAGGAATATCTTTTACAAAAACTTTATACATTTGCGGTATGATAATAAACAACGAGACCGCACAAAAAACGGCCGAATTACTTCTACAAATTAATGCAATAAAATTGCAACCACAAAACCCATTTACTTGGGCTTCTGGTTGGAAGTCTCCAATTTATTGCGACAACCGCATAACACTTTCATATCCAGTGGTTCGAAATTACTTAAGAGAACAAATTGCGAAACAAATTGAGGAGCTCTATGGCAAACCTGATGTTATAGCTGGCGTTGCAACAGGAGCGATTGGTATAGGAATGCTTGTAGCAGACTTCCTAAACCTGCCTTTCTGCTATATTAGGCCCGAGGCTAAAAAACACGGTAGGCAGAATAAAATTGAAGGCCATGTTAAAGAAAATCAAACTGTAGTGGTGGTTGAAGACCTAATAAGTACAGGCAAAAGTAGTTTGATGGCGGTTGACGCGCTGCGCGAAGCCAACGTAAAAGTTAAGGGCATGGTAGCTATCTTTACATACGGTTTTGATGTTGCCACAGAAAATTTTGAAAAAGCTGGTGTTGACTTGCACACGCTTGGCGATTATGACAGCATGCTAATCCAAGCAGAAAAATCACAATATGTAGTTGCAAAAGAGTTAACACTGCTGTCTTCATGGAGAAAGAACCCTTCAAACTGGAACCCTAGTCTCGCAGAATAAAGGCATCGTTATTGTCATCTGTTATTAACATTTACATAAAATCAACATGAAGTTAAATAGTAAAAAAGTTATTGTACAAAAATCTCCTGAAGCACTTTGCGAATATTTAAGTGATGTGAAAAATTTTGAATCGCTAATGCCTCAAAACATTAGTAAGTTTGAGGTTGTCAATGAGAAAACATTTGTCTTTGCCTTAAAAGGTATGCCGGAGATCGCATTGGAAGTAAAAGAAATTAACACCCCATATCAAGTTGTTCTTGGAGCAACGAGTGATAAGTTGCCTTTTACACTGACAGGTAATATTAGTTCGACAGATGAGGGCTCAAGCGAGATAACACTGTTATTTGAAGGTGATTTTAATCCTATGATGTCGATGATGATTAAAAGCCCAATTACCAAGTTTATCGAAACCTTAGCAGACAATCTTGTAACCGCTTAGTAATAGAGTGTTATTTCTTTAAGGGAATACTGGTTTTCGATATCATCTTCAGTTTTTATTCGAAGTTGACCAAACTCAGTGACACCTATAATAGTCCCATTGAATTGCTTTCCCGCTAAATCTGTAAACAGACTAACCTCATTGTTTCTAAAAAGCTGCGATTCATAGGCGTGCTTCAACGACACGTCATCTGTTGATTCCAACGCATCAAGTTCTTTTAGAACTGCATTCGCAACTTCATTTAGCACATCGTTCAACTTGTATTGGACTCCACTTCGCAATTTCAAGGAGGTCGCGTTAGGTAAATTAATAAAAGCGGTTTCATTAACATTGAGCCCAATTCCAACTATTGTCTCTTTTATAGTACTACCTTTTACTATATTTTCGATTAAAATTCCGCATAGCTTCTTTTGGTCTGACAATATGTCGTTAGGCCACTTTATTTTTACATCAAGAATGCCAAGCCTTTGCAACGCTTTTTGGACCCCCAAAGAAGTCGCCATTGCAATGTTAAACTGACTATAAACCGGCAATGCGGAAAAACACTTTAAAATGCTAATTGCAAGACTCTTACCCTCTTGAACCTCCCAAGAAGCTCCTTGCTGACCGCGGCCCAAAGTCTGATTCTCGGTAGTAATAATTAACCTATCTGAAGCAATCCCTTCTTTAACTAGTCGTTTTAGGTAGGAATTGGTTGAATCGATGGCACTAAGTTTGATTATCTTCACCTATAAAAAAATTGATTTACTTAAGCGTCTTAACACCCGTCAAGAAACAAAAAAGTAATAACTTTGTAGAAATATAAATTTTTAATGTCAAAAAAAGAAAACGGAACAGATTTACTAATCACCCACATCATTCGAGGAATTGAAGAAGTAAAGGGGCAAGATATTGAAATTCTTGACCTTAGGGATATAGGAAACACCGTATGCGATTATTTTATTATCTGTAATGGTACCTCAAACACACAGGTAAACGCAATTGTAAATTCTGTTCAAAAAACCGTAAGTAAGTCAATTCAGGAAAAACCTTGGCATATAGAAGGAAGTGGTAATGCTGAATGGGTTCTAATGGACTATGTACATATAGTAGTCCATGTGTTTCAGAAACACATCAGAGAGTTTTATGATATTGAAGGGTTATGGGGAGACGCGAAAAGCGTAAAAATAGGAACTACGATTTAAAAACAGAACAGCTACATGGCCGAAGAAAATAAAAACAAAAAACCCGAAGTTAAAAAACCAAAGCTTAGCTCCTATTGGTACATAGGTGCCATTTTCCTAATGTTAATAGGATTTCAATTCTTTGGAGGCAGCAGCTGGTCACAACCAAACAAAACGTCTCAAGCAGAGTTTGAACGTTTTTTACAAGATGGTGATGTTGATCGAATTGAAATCGTCAATCGTAAAATTGCTAAAGTTTATCTTACCGCTGAAGCAAAAACCAAGGAGACACATCGTAAAGACAAGACAACTTCGTTATTAGGAGCAAATACTAAAGGACCAAATTATCAATTTGAATTTGGAGATCTTCAAAATTTTGAAAACAGCATTGATTCTATTAAAAAACAACATGGTGTAACCCCAAAAATAATCTGGGAAACAGAATCTAATATGTGGGGTGAGTTGCTGCTCACGCTACTTCCTTTTGCTCTAATTATTGGTATTTGGATATTCATTATGCGCAGAATGTCTTCAGGAGCAGGTGGTGGCGCTGGAGGACAAATTTTCAATATTGGAAAATCTAAGGCAAAACTCTTTGATCAAAAGGCAGATGTAAAAACTTCTTTTAAAGATATTGCTGGCTTAGAAGGCGCTAAAGAAGAGATTCAAGAAATTGTAGACTTTCTTAAAAACCCAGATAAATACACAGCCCTAGGTGGGAAAATTCCTAAAGGAGCCCTGCTAGTTGGCCCTCCTGGAACTGGTAAAACACTGTTAGCACGTGCAGTAGCAGGTGAAGCAAAAGTTCCGTTTTTCTCTTTATCTGGATCAGATTTCGTAGAGATGTTTGTAGGAGTAGGTGCTTCTAGAGTACGTGATTTATTCAAACAAGCGAAAGAAAAATCACCATCTATTATTTTTATTGATGAAATTGACGCGATTGGACGTGCCAGAGGGAAGAACAATTTTTCTGGATCTAATGATGAGCGCGAAAATACGTTGAACCAATTGCTAACTGAAATGGATGGGTTTGGAACCAATTCAAACGTAATCGTTATAGCGGCAACCAACAGAGCAGATGTTTTAGATAAAGCGCTTATGCGTGCTGGTCGTTTTGATAGACAAATTTATGTGGACCTCCCAGACGTAAGAGAACGAAAAGAAATTTTTGAGGTACACCTTAGACCGATTAAAAAAGAAGAAAATTTAGATACCGACTTCCTGTCAAAACAAACACCAGGATTCTCAGGAGCAGACATTGCAAACGTTTGTAACGAGGCGGCGTTAATTGCTGCGAGAAAAGAAAAAACTTCTGTCGGCAAACAAGATTTCTTAGATGCCGTTGATAGAATAGTTGGAGGTTTAGAAAAGAAGAACAAAATTGTCACAGCTGGAGAAAAAAAGGCTATTGCTTTTCACGAAGCAGGTCATGCAACGGTTAGCTGGATGTTAGAGCACGCAGCCCCACTAGTAAAAGTTACCATTGTTCCTCGTGGACAATCGTTAGGCGCAGCATGGTATTTGCCAGAAGAGCGGTTAATTATTCGCCCAAATCAAATGCTGGATGAAATGTGCGCTACTATGGGAGGAAGAGCGGCTGAAAAGGTGATATTCAATGAAATTTCTACAGGGGCCTTAAGTGACCTGGAAAAAGTAACGAAGCAAGCGCGCGCTATGGTTACTATTTATGGACTAAATGACAAGGTTGGTAATATAACCTATTATGATTCTTCTGGGCAAAATGAACATGGCTTCACAAAACCATACAGCGAGCATACTGCTGAAATGATAGATAAAGAAATTTATCAAATAGTGGAAGAACAGTACCAACGTGCTATCGATTTATTAGAAGTTCATAAAGACAAACTAACTCTTTTGGCGAATGAACTACTTGACAAAGAAGTTATATTTAAGGAAAGTCTAGAGCGAATTTTTGGAAAAAGACCATTTGACAAATCAGAAGAACCAGAAACTACACCTACTGCCTAGGGAATTGATGTTTGATTTTAATCTGTTAAACTATAATTTTTCAACAACTTACTTTGATATTCTTTTTATATATTTGACAAATAACGTTACAACTCCTCAAACCACGAACAATGAGTCTGTTTAAGAGACTTTTAAATCCAAAAAGCAAATCAGGTCTAAAAGCTGACAAGGATGGCCATGGGAAATACTTCCCTGAGGAGAAACTCCCTATCGACGAGAAGTTTACCTATTACTTTCACAGAAATGGCGGCAAGTTTTTATACTGTGAAAATCTAGAAGAAATTTTAGAAGCCTTTGACAGTATTCTACTGGAAAACGACTGGTATGAAAAGAATGCGTTTTGTATTAACGATCAGCTCATATCCCTATTCGAAGGCTATAACTTAAATTTTAACAAACGCTCAGACGCGACATTTTTCTTGTCTAATTGTGAATCTTTAGTAGCTACTAATGGATCAATATTACTTTCTTCAAACCAAATAAAAGAAAAGAAGCTTAGCGAACTACCCGATAATTTTGTAATCTTCGCCAAAACAAGTCAGTTGACAGAAACTATCAGCGAAGGCCTTCGAATTATTAAGAACCAATGCGCGGGGCATATTCCCAGTAATATAACCACCATCCAAGACTTTGAAACGGAAAAAGAAAAGGACTTCATGAGTTATGGAAGTAGCACAAAAAACTTATATTTGCTCCTTCTGGAAGACTTATAACCTATGAAGGAACTAATAGTACGTGGCTTGTCAGGCACCGTATACATTGCTATCGTAATTGCATCCATGTTCGTTTCTCGTGAATGGTTTATAGGCCTCTTCACACTTCTTGCTGTCATTACACTTTTTGAATTTTTAAAAATCGTACACCTTAAAAGCTATTTGGCATATGCCCTATTATTAGCAGGACTGTACTTTTTTAGTTACAGCATTTTTGACCACTACGCATTGCTTCTTTTGCTCATACTCTGTGGGCTGATAAATCTTTTTCTACTGAAAGACCTCTTCGCGACATCAAAGATCCCGATGTTTGAAAAAAAGAAATACATCTTTGTCATCTTGTACCTCATAAGCGGCTTTATTTTCCTGATGAACATTCCCTATAGAAATGAAACTTTTACCCCTCAAATTCTTTTGGTTATTTTCATCCTAATATGGTCAAATGATAGCTTTGCTTATCTGATTGGCAAAAACTTCGGAAAAATAAAATTACTAGAACGGGTTTCCCCAAAAAAGACCGTAGCAGGTTTTTTTGGTGGTCTCGTAGGGACTATCATTGCCAGTTTTATTATCTTTAATTTAACTGGCCTTTACAATTTACCAATATGGCTTGGAATGGCCACATTAATCTCAGTTTTCGGGACTATTGGCGATTTAATTCAATCAAAATTTAAACGACAAGCAGGTGTTAAAGACAGCGGAACATTAATGCCCGGTCATGGAGGCATGTATGATAGATTAGACAGTATTGTCTATACTAGTCCGTTTGTATACGCATTTCTTGAAATTATAGACTATGTTTCATAAAGAAGGATTTAAAATAATTATCATTACACTAACCTTATGTTTTGGGGGAAGTATTGTTGCCAATTTTTTCATAGAAAACCAAGTTCTAAAGGGTGCAATTATTATTGCCTTACTTATTTTTCTAATCCTAATTCTTCAATTTTTTAGAAATCCAAAAAGGAATTTTAAAACAGAGGAGTCTAATATATTTTCACCTGTGGATGGAAAAGTTGTGGTAATTGAAGAAGTATTTGAAAAAGAATATTTCAACGACAAAAGACTACAGGTTTCGGTATTCATGTCACCAATTAATGTGCATGTAACGCGTTATCCCGTTGGCGGTGAAGTTGTGTACAGCAAACATCATCCTGGTAAATACTTAGTGGCTTGGCACCCTAAAGCTTCCGAAGAAAACGAAAGAACAACTGTTGTGGTAGCGTCAAAAACATTTGGGAATATCCTTCATAGACAAGTAGCAGGTGCGCTTGCCAAACGAATTGTAAACTATGCCAAGGAAGGTGAAACAGCAAATCAAACTGAAGATAGTGGCTTTATCAAATTTGGTTCTCGTGTGGACGTCTATCTACCGTTGGATACGAAGATAGAAGTTTCTCTTAATCAAATTGTAAAAGGGGGAATAAGCGTATTGGCTTCAAAATGACATCAAAAGAACTCCATATTGCATTTCTAGACGCGGTTGAAACCATCAATTCGCACACGGAGTCTTTTCCTGCAGATGTTTTATTAAAATTATACGCCTATTACAAACGGGCCACGAATTCTAAAGATATAGCAGGGAACAGTCGCAATCCACTTATTGGAGCATTCAAAACCAACGCCCTCTTTCAGGCTCGTGAAATAGATCCAGACGAAGCTAAGAAAAAGTATATCGAAACAGTGAATCACTATTTATTATATAGGAAGTAGGGACTTAACTCTGAACCCTAGCTGAGGGCCCGGAAGGAAGTTTGAAAATGAGACGTTACTTTCTATACTGTATCCCGCCAACTAAAATCACTTCAGACTCGCGAGACTTGCTTTTAAGGTTTCAATTTTAGCCAAAGCATCCGCCTCTTTACGCTTTTCGTTCGCAACTACTTGCTCGGGTGCTCCAGCTACAAAACGTTCGTTCTTAAGCTTCCCCTGTACACTTTTCAAAAAGCCTTCGGTATATTTAAGTTCTTCAGAAAGTTTCTCAATCTCAGCATCTACATCAATAGCACCTTCCATAGGAATGAAGTATTCATTGGATTTAACTCGATAGGTCAGGGCCCCATCCATTTTCTCCGTAACATAAGTAAGTTCTTCAATATTACCCATTTTCTTGATAACCGAATCAAATAAGGTGGAAGCGTTTATATTGTTGATTACGAATAGTTTTATGGTTTCTTTAAACGGTATGTTCTTCTGTTTTCTAACAGTTCTAATTCCAGAAATAACTTCCGAAGCGATTTCAAAATGGTTTAAAATCTCTTGATCTATTTCTTGTACTGGAGGGTAACGAGATACGATCAATGCCTCTTCTACCTTTCTATCTGAAATTTGATGCCAAATCTCTTCAGTAAGAAAAGGCATAAATGGATGTAACACTTTGATATTGTTTTCAAAAGCAATAATTATTGCATCAAACGTTTTTCTGTCAATTGGTTGCTGATACCCCGGCTTTACCATTTCCAATAACCAAGAACAAAAGTCGTCCCAGATAAGCTTGTAAACAGTCATTAAAGAGTCTGAAAGTCGATACTTCGAAAAATGATCTTCCATCTCTGAAAAAGCACTTTGGAATTTTGACTCATACCATGCTAACGCAATGCTGCTTGATTCTGGTTGGGCAATTTCATCACTCACTTCCCAACCGCTTACCAATCGATATGCATTGATTATTTTATTACTAAAAGCCTTTCCTTGTTGTAGTTTACTTTCGTCAAATAACAAGTCATTTCCCGCTCCTGAACTCAACAACATCATTCCGGCCCGTACTGCATCTGCACTGTAATCTTCAATCAACTTTAATGCATCTGGTGAATTTCCAAGTTGTTTTGACATTTTTCGCCCTTGGTCATCCCTAACGATTCCAGTAAAATATACATTGTTAAAAGGCCTTTCGTTTCTGAATTCATACCCAGCAAAAATCATTCGAGCCACCCAAAAGAAAATGATGTCAGGTCCCGTAACTAAATCATTGGTAGGATAATAGTAATTTATTTCCTTATTGTCTGGATTTCTAATCCCATCAAATACTGAAATTGGCCATAGCCATGAGGAGAACCAGGTGTCTAAAGCATCGGGATCTTGTGTAAGACTTTCTGCAGTAAGATTTTGGTTCTCAGATTTTTCCTTAGCTAAAAGAAGAGCCTCCTCTAAAGTCTCTGCCACCACGAAATCATTTTCACCATCACCGTAGTAATAAGCTGGAATTTGTTGTCCCCACCATAATTGGCGCGAAACATTCCAGTCTCTAATATTCTCTAACCAATGGCGGTAGGTATTTTCAATTTTCTTCGGATATAGCTTTATCTGCTTGGTGTCCAATACTGCCTCTAGTGCTGGTTTCATCAAGCCATCCATTTTTAAAAACCACTGGTCAGACAGCCTAGGCTCTATAACAGCTTTAGTTCTTTCTGAAGTACCTACTTTATTCAGATAATCTTCTACTTTTGATATACAACCTAAAGACTCTAATTCAGTAAAGATCTCTTTTCGCACTACAAATCGATCTTTACCTTCATACTGCAAACCGAAGCTATTCAGCGTGGCATCTTCATTAAGAATATCAATTACATCCAGCTTGTGCTTATCACCTAGTGCTTTGTCATTAATATCGTGTGCTGGCGTTACTTTTAGACAACCCGTACCAAATTCTACATCTACATAATCATCTTCTATGATTGGTATTATACGATTGCATATAGGCACAATAGCATTTTTTCCTTTTAAATGAGCAAAGCGCTCATCATTTGGATTGATGCAAATTGCCGTATCTCCTAGAATAGTTTCTGGACGTGTAGTAGCGATTGTTAAGGTATCTGTAGATCCTTCAATTTTATAGTTAATATAATATAGCTTTCCTTTTTGTTCTATGTATTCAACCTCTTCATCAGACAAGGTCGTTTTCGCCTCTGGATCCCAATTCACCATCCTGTAGCCTCTGTAAATTAGCCCCTTGTTATATAAATCTACAAAAGTTTTAATTACAGACTCACTCATATCGTCATCCAAAGTGAATTTAGTCCTATCCCAATCACAAGAACAACCTAACTTTTTCAGCTGCTCTAGAATCACTCCGCCATACTCATCTGTCCAGTCCCATGCATGTTTTAAAAACTCACTTCTTGATAAATCATTTTTGTCAATGCCTTGCTCCTTCAGTTTTGCAACAACTTTCGCCTCGGTAGCAATGGAGGCATGATCGGTTCCTGGAACCCAACATGCATTTTTTCCTTGTAAACGTGCACGACGAATTAAGATATCTTGAATTGTATTATTGAGCATATGGCCCATATGCAAAATACCTGTCACATTTGGCGGAGGTATAACGATAGTATATGGCGTTCTTGCATCCACTTCACTATGAAAATAATCGTGCTCCATCCAGTAGCTATACCACTTGTCTTCAACATTCTTCGCACTATATTTTGCCTCTAAAGCCATCTTTGGTTTGATTTTTGAAATAAGTAAACAAAAGTAGGTATATCTGCAAGATTATAAAAGTGAATAATTTATTTTGCACGATGGTTACATATTGTCTACTTTAGCTTATCCTAAATTATATAAATTATGAAAAAGTTAGTTCTTATTATGCTAGTTGCTTTTGTTGGGTATGCCGTACAGGCGCAACAGGCACAGATTGAATTTAAGTCTGAAACTGTAGACTATGGTGAAATTGCAAAAGGAAGTGATGGTGTTCGTGTTTTTGAGTTTACCAACACAGGAGATACGCCACTTATAATTACCGATGTTAAATCGAGCTGTGGTTGCACAGTGCCAAAGAAACCAGACGGCCCTATTGCTCCTGGAGAATCAAGTACGATTCAAGTAAAGTATGACACAAACCGCGTAGGTCCAATTAGAAAGACAGTTACCGTTTATTCTAACGCTGTGAATGCTATTAAAGCCATCAAAATTAAAGGTGAAGTAATGGCAGGAGATAAGAGTTTATTAGAAAAAACTCGATAAAAAAACCACATAAAATATAAAAAAACCGACCTCCTTTGGAGGTCGGTTGTTGTATATCACCTTTGTTTAAGCCTACACTTTTTTATAGATTTATCAGCATAGCTAGTAAACTGCTGTGATTGTTCGCATCCAATGTGTTCAAAGACATGTTTCTAACCATTTCCAAATAGTTAATCAATACGATACCATGGTCCGCTATCGTTCATCCACTCATATTATAATAACATGGTAGAACTAACAAAAAAAAATGCGGTTACCCTGATTTTTTAGCAATACAAATCCTTCTTCTGCACGGGCAGAAAATAACGCACAAGAAATGGGTATGATAGACAGGCGCTGTGGTGTCTGCTCATTATGGCAGCTGCATCCTTTATGTTAGAAAAAAAAAGATGAAATGGTGACAAGTGTACTGTTGTATTATTAAATATTATTTGCATTTTTGTAATTAAACTAATTCCTATGCCTTCAATTTCAATCAAAGGGAAAAACATGCCGGAATCGCCTATTCGAAAATTGGTTCCGTATGCAGAGAAAGCTTATAAAGCGAATAAAACTGTATATCATTTAAATATAGGCCAGCCAGATATAAAAACTCCAAATATCGCAATGGAGGCTGTCGCAAATCATTCCTTAGATATTCTGGCATATACCCGATCTGAAGGCTCTCAAAAATATCGTGAAAAAATTGCGGCATACTATCAAAAAAATAATATCCCCGTAACTTCAGATGAAATTATTGTTACTACTGGAGGAAGCGAAGCGCTTCTTTTCGCTATTGGGAGTATTGCAGATGCAGGTGACGAAATAATTATTCCAGAGCCATTTTATGCAAATTACAATGGTTTTGCCACGTCATCCGACGTAAACATTGTACCTGTAATTTCTAAAATAGAGAACAATTTCGCCTTACCTCCCATTTCAGAATTTGAAAAATTAATAACCCCAAAAACAAAGGCAATTCTAATTTGCAACCCAGGAAATCCAACGGGCTATCTCTATTCAAAAGATGAAATACAGAAATTGGCTTCCATTGTTCTGAAACACGATTTGTTTTTAGTAGCAGACGAAGTTTACAGAGAGTTTGTTTATGATGGCAACGAGCATTATTCAATCCTTCAGGAGGATAGTTTAGCACAAAATGGAATTATAATTGATTCTGTATCGAAGCGTTATAGTATGTGTGGCGCTAGAATTGGTTGTCTGGTTTCAAAGAACAAAGAAGTTATTAGCACAGCTATAAAATTTGCGCAGGCACGCTTAAGTCCGCCAACCTTTGCCCAAATAGCTAGTGAAGCAGCCTTGCAAACACCACAGAGCTACTTTGACGAAGTAATTGAAGAATACACTGAAAGACGAAATATTTTAATACGCGAATTAGAGGCTATTCCTGGCGTACAGGTAGGGCACCCAAAAGGAGCCTTTTATTGCATAGCGCAACTGCCAGTTAAAAATAGTGATCGCTTTGCACAATGGCTATTAGAGGACTTCGATTTAGAAGGTGAAACTGTAATGGTTGCACCAGCTGCGGGTTTTTATTCTTCGGAAGGAGTTGGTTTAAATCAAATTCGAATTGCCTATGTACTAAACAAAGAGAGTTTAATACGAGCAGTTCAGATTCTGAAGGCCGCGTTAGAACAATACACAGATTAATGCTTCAAATTGAGCGTAATAAGTCACTAAAAGCTTTCAATACCTTCGGTATTGATTGTGTAGCGAATTCATTCGTTTCTGTGACATCCATTGAAGCGCTCAAGAATATTCTTGAACAGCACGCATCTTCAGAAATATTCATACTGGGTGGCGGGAGTAATATGTTACTATCTCAAAACATAGA
>JBLHGH010000034.1:0-13826 GCA_047615425.1 Candidatus Latescibacterota bacterium | reverse complement strand
CAATCCTAAAAAATTCACAGATAAAATCAAAGCAATGCATCTCAACGACCTAGTTGGGATTCGAATTAAGGGTGAGGGTACACCCAATATTCCTGAAGTAGGAGATGAGAACTGGAGTAGAAATGCATTGCCATCGATGGCTTATGGTTATAACCTGAGGATGACTCCCTTGCAGATACTCACTTTTTATAATGCAATTGCCAACGATGGTGTAATGGTTAAGCCCCGTTTCATAAGAGAAGTGACGGCTTGGAATGAGCAAATAAAAAGCTTTGATACGGAGGTGATTGATTCAAAAATTGCATCAATAGAAACTATTAGCAAGATTCAGGAAATGCTTAAAAATGTAGTCAAGCGCGGTACAGGACAAATGCTTTATTCTGAAAATTTTTCCATGGCTGGAAAAACGGGGACGGCTAGAACAGAGTATGCTAATTATGAGGAGTGGGTAAAAGACAGAAAGTACGTATCGTCATTTGCGGGTTACTTCCCTGCAGAGAATCCTAAATACTCTTGCATGGTAGTGATCCATAAGCCAAGTACTAAAAAAGGGTTCTACGGCGCTGACGTTGCGGGGCCAGTTTTTAAACGAATTGCTCAAAAAATATTTACGGATTCTCCGCTTAAAACAGAGTTAGATAATATTGACAATGCCGACCCGGAAATTGTTTCCAGCTTCGAATCGTATTACGAGAAAGCACAAGCTGCGTACACTAAGATACCAAATGTGAGAGGCATGGCAGGTATGGATGCCATTTCTCTATTAGAAAATTTAGGGTTGGAAGTTAAAACTACTGGGAATGGGGCTGTTAGAAAACAATCCGTTTTAGCGGGAGAACCAATAATAAAAGGACAAAAAATAGTATTGAATTTATCATGATCGTACTTAAAGACATACTCTATAAAGTAACCCTTGAAAAGGTGGTGGGCAATACAGCTGTGGCAGTGCGCAATCTAGCATTCGATTCCCGTAAAGTTGGTCTTGATGATGTTTTTATTGCGGTACGAGGCACATTGAGTGATGGCCATGACTATATAAAAATTGCTGTGGATAACGGGGCTATCGCCATAATCTGTGAGACAATTCCAGAGCAATTGATTAATGGAGTAACCTATGTACAGGTAAATGATAGCCAACAGGCCTTGGCTGTTATGGCATCAAATTATTATGAGAACCCATCAGCCGAATTAAAGCTAATCGGGGTTACTGGAACTAACGGGAAGACCACCATTGCCACTTTGTTATTTGAGTTGTTTACCAAAGCTGGGTTTGAAGTAGGTTTATTGTCTACCGTCGCTGTAAAGATTGGAAAAACTTCCTATGAAGCAACACATACAACACCCGATTCGCTTACCATAAATGCTTATTTGCGTGAAATGATTGATGCGGGAATTAGCTTTTGTTTTATGGAAGTGAGTTCCCATGGAATTCATCAGAAACGAACTGAAGGTCTTCAGTTTAGTGGCGGAGTTTTTACAAACCTCTCACATGACCATTTAGATTATCACACCGATTTCAAAGAGTATCGCGACGTAAAAAAACTATTTTTCGATCAACTTCCGAAGCATGCATTTGCATTGATCAATCTTGATGATAAGAATGGTCCTATAATGATTCAGAATACTTCAGCTAAAATATATACCTACGGCTTAAAGTCATTTGCGGATTACAAGGCACAAATTCTAGAGAATCAGTTTAACGGTTTACTTCTGAAAATTAATAATAACGAACTGTGGGTAAAACTCATCGGGACTTTCAATGCATATAATATGCTGGCCATTTATGCTACAGCCGAATTACTTGGCTTGGAGGCCTTGGAAGTGCTGCAAATCATGAGTACCCTTGAGAGCGTTGATGGAAGATTTCAATATGTAGTTTCGCCTACTAATGTTATAGCAATTATTGATTACGCTCACACACCGGATGCTTTAAAGAATGTTTTAGAAACGATTAATGCTATTAGAAAGGGCAATGAAAACCTTATAACAGTAGTGGGTTGCGGTGGCGATAGAGACGTGGAGAAGCGCCCTAAAATGGGGCAAATTGCTGCTCAATTAAGCACCAAAGTGATTTTTACAAACGATAACCCAAGAAGTGAAAATCCGGATACTATCATAGAACAGATTGAAGCAGGTGTTCCTGCTGAATATTATAAAAAGACGCTGTCTATTTCAGACAGAAAACAAGCAATTAAGACGGCTTGTCTGATGGCCTTGCCTAACGACATCATTTTAGTCGCTGGAAAGGGACACGAAACCTATCAGGAAATTCAAGGTGAGCGCTTCGATTTTGATGATTTAAAAACTGTAAACGAATTACTAACCGCCCTAAATAAGTAATAAATGTTATACTATTTGTTCGAATTTTTAGAAAATGAATATCAATTGCCAGGGGCAAGTCTGTTTCAATTTATCACTTTTAGAGCTGCGTTGGCGATTATTCTCTCCTTATTTATTTCTACTGTTTATGGTAAGAAAATTATTCGTTTTCTTCAAAGAAAACAGATGGGAGAAACCATCAGGGATCTTGGGCTAGAAGGACAGCAGGAAAAAGCTGGAACACCAACCATGGGAGGTCTTATTATCATCTTGGCTACGCTTATTCCTGTGCTATTATTCGCAAAATTGGACAATATTTATGTTATTCTACTTATTGTAACTACCCTTTGGATGGGTGCTATCGGGTTTGTTGATGATTATCTTAAGAAGTTTAAAAATGATAAGATTGGTCTTCCTGGGAAGTTTAAAGTAATTGGTCAAGTTGGTTTGGGAATTATTGTTGGAGCAACGATGTATTTCCATGATGATATTACAATTAAAAGGGAGATTGGAAACGTTGAAAACGGAACCGAAATTGTGGCAGAAGGCGCCCAAAGAGAGTTTTATCCTGAAGAAAAAACACTCCTCACAACGATTCCTTTTGTGAAAGGCAACGAACTTAACTATGAAAAACTAGTTACTTGGGCTGGTGATGGTTATAAAAAATACGCCTGGCTCATTTTTATTCCCATCGTTATTTTTATAATTACAGCGGTTTCAAATGGTGCCAATTTAACTGATGGTATTGATGGATTGGCTGCTGGTACTTCAGCAATTATTGCCGTCACATTAGCACTATTTGCATGGGTTTCCGGTAACGTGGTCTTTTCAGATTATTTGAACATTATGTATATCCCAAATACGGGTGAACTTACCATTTTTATCATGGCGTTTGTAGGTGCGCTTGTTGGTTTTCTTTGGTATAACACCTATCCGGCTCAAGTGTTTATGGGAGATACGGGAAGCTTAACCATTGGAGGGATCATTGCTGTAATTGCCATTGCAATTCGGAAAGAATGGCTTATCCCTATACTCTGTGGAATATTTTTCATTGAAACAATCTCGGTAATGCTTCAGGTGAGTTGGTTTAAGTATACAAAGAAGAAAAGCGGTGTTGGTCGAAGGATATTTAAAATGGCACCATTGCATCATCATTATCAAAAGCTAGGTTTTCATGAGAGCAAGATTGTAACCAGGTTTTGGATTGTTGGATTGTTTTTGGCAATTCTAACAATCGTAACGCTAAAAATTAGATAAGGCATAAAAAGCGTAGCGCTTTTGCTATGAAAATTAAAAAAAATAAGCATGGCGCCTGAGCGCATTTGCAAAAATAAATGAAGAAGCGATTAGTTGTTTTAGGAGCAGGAGAAAGTGGTACGGGAACGGCCATTCTGGCGAAGCAACAGGGTTTTGAGGTTTTTGTGTCTGACTTCGGAAAGATTCAAAAGCAGTACAAAGAAGTTCTTATACGTAATGAGTTAGCATGGGAAGAAGGCGGCCATAGTTCTGATAAAGTGCTATCAGCAGATGTGGTGATGAAAAGCCCAGGGATTCCAGACACTGCCTTAGTAGTACGAGAGTTAGTTGCGAAAGGTATTCCAGTGATTTCTGAAATAGAATTTGCTTCGGAATATACTTCGGCAGTAATCGTTGGAATCACGGGGAGCAATGGAAAAACAAGTACCGCAACCTTGATTTATGAAATATTGAAACGAGGAAAGCTTGATGTAGTGCTAGGTGGAAATATTGGGAAGAGTTTTGCTGAATTGGTTTCAGAAGATATGTTCGAAAATTTCGTGCTTGAATTGAGCAGTTTTCAGTTGGATGGGATTAAAAAATTTGCGCCTCATATTGCTGTGTTAACCAATTTAAGTCCGGATCATTTAGATCGATATAATGATGACTATTCAGAATATATCGAATCCAAATTCCGAATAACAATGAACCAAACAGCAGCAGATTATTTAATCTATGATGCTGATAATTCAGAAATAGAAAAATGGCTCAATAACAATAAGGTTAAAGCTCAATTGTTGCCATTCTCAGTAAAAAGAAGGCTCGAAAAGGGCGCATACATAAAAGATAAACAATTAGTACTAACATTAGAAAACAACCAATTTACTATGCCAATCGCAACACTAGGATTACAGGGACAACACAATCAAAAAAATGCAATGGCTGCCTCTACTGTCGCCACCTTGCTTAAAATAAGAAAATCGACCATACGGGAATCTCTTGAAAATTTTCAAGGTGTTGAGCACCGTTTGGAAAAGGTTTTGAAAATTAATAACGTTATGTACGTAAACGATTCGAAAGCAACGAACGTCAATGCTACTTTTTATGCGTTAGACAGTATGGAGACGGCAACAGTTTGGATTGTTGGAGGTGTTGATAAGGGTAATAACTATGAGGAGTTACTTCCGTTAGTGAACGAAAAAGTGAAAGCTATTATTTGCCTTGGTGTTGATAATCAAAAAATCATTAATGCTTTCGGCAATATTGTGGATATGATGGTTGAAACGCAATCCATGGATCAGGCAATTCAGGTTGCATATCGTGTTGCGGAACGCGGAGATACGGTGTTGCTTTCTCCGGCATGTGCAAGTTTCGATTTATTCACGAACTACGAGGACCGTGGGAGACAATTTAAAGAAGCAGTTAGAAATTTATAATTTACAGTAACAGTATCTAATGAAATCCATTTTCAGTAACATAAAAGGAGACAGAGCAATTTGGGCAGTTGCGGGCTTATTGGCGCTCTTTTCTTTTTTACCTGTTTATAGTGCGAGTAGTAATTTGGCATACTTGTATGGAGATGGAAACACCTTTAAATTCTTGATTAAACACTTAGCACATCTGCTTTTGGGTTTTGCAATTTTGTATGGCGTTCATAAAATTCCGTATCATTATTTTAGAGGACTTTCTATCATTGCTTTGCCTGTAGTAATTGTTCTACTTCTCGTTACCATGGCGCAAGGAACCACTATTGAGGGCGCTAACGCTAGTAGGTGGATTCGCGTTCCATTTGTTGGGGTTACTTTCCAGACATCCACTTTGGCGGCTGTCGTTTTGTTAGCCTATGTTGCAAGGTATTTGTCACGAATAAAGGGCGAAGTGCTGTCCTTTAAAGAAACGCTAGTGCCGCTTTGGTTGCCAGTTTTTGTAGTGTTAGCTTTGATATTGCCTGCCAATTTTTCAACAGCGGCCATCATCTTTGCTATGGTTGTTTTACTTGTCTTCGTTGGAGGTTATCCTTGGCGATATCTATTTATTGTCCTTGGAATTGGCTTCGGGATGCTGGCTATTTTTGTTCTTACTGCGAAAGCCTTTCCAGATGCCTTTCCGAATCGTGTAGACACTTGGATGAGTAGATTTGAAAGTTTCACAGACAATCAAAATACTGAGGCCGATTATCAAATAGAAAAAGCAAAAATAGCCATTGCTTCTGGCGGAATTACGGGTTTAGGTCCTGGAAAAAGTGTGCAGAAGAACTTTTTGCCACAGTCGGCATCAGATTTTATATATGCCATTATTGTTGAAGAATTCGGAATTGTTGGCGCTCTTTTCCTTATGTTTTTATACCTCTTACTGTTATTTAGATTGGTCATTGTGGCGCATAAGGCGAGCTCTATGTTTGGTAAATTGTTAGCGATAGGCGTGGGGTTACCCATCGTCTTTCAAGCCTTAATAAATATGGCTGTTGCTGTAGAATTATTTCCTGTAACGGGACAAACTTTACCGCTTATTAGTAGCGGAGGAACTTCTATCTGGACCACTTGTTTGGCGCTTGGAATGGTGTTAAGTGTAAGTGCTAAGCGAGAAGTTATTATGAATGATGAGAAAGAAGAAAACCCTTTAGATATACTAAGTGAAGCCTTATAAATTCATAATAAGTGGTGGTGGAACCGGAGGTCATATTTACCCGGCAATCGCGATTGCAAACAAATTAAAGGAGCGTTATCCTGATGCCTTTTTCCTTTTTGTGGGCGCCCAGGACCGTATGGAAATGGAGAAAGTGCCACAGGCAGGTTATGAGATCGAAGGTCTTTGGATTTCTGGGTTACAGCGAAAATTGACGTTGAAGAATTTGATGTTTCCTTTCAAATTAATCTCGAGTTTGTTTCGTTCAAAAAAAATTATTAGAAACTTTAAGCCAGATGTTGCTATAGGAACTGGTGGTTATGCAAGTGCTCCTTTGCTAAGAGTAGCGTCCAACCGTGGCATCCCATGTTTAATTCAAGAGCAGAATAGTCACGCTGGCATCACGAACAAATGGTTAAGCAACAACGTGAAGCGAATCTGCGTTGCTTATGAAGGAATGGAGCGTTTTTTTCCTTCAGAAAAGCTAATGCTTACCGGTAATCCGGTACGGCAAGATTTACTAGATATTTCAGAAAAGAAAGAAGAAGCAAGGGCGTTCTTTAAATTGGACGCATCAAAACAAACAGTGCTCATTTTAGGAGGTAGTTTGGGCGCACTAAAAATAAATCAGTTAGTGGATGAGGCCTTGCCATTTTTTAAAAATGAACAGGTACAACTTATCTGGCAGTGTGGTAAATTTTATGAAGAAACGTATAAAGCTAAATCTGAAGAGGATGTTCAGGTTCTTGCCTTTTTGAATCGGATGGACTTGGCTTATGCGGCTGCAGATATTATTGTCTCTAGGGCTGGTGCCTTATCGGTTTCTGAATTGTGCTTGGCAGGAAAGCCTGTTATTTTTATTCCATCACCGAATGTCACTGAAGATCATCAGACAAAAAACGCCATAGCGATTGTAGATAGAGAAGCGGCAGTGCTACTTCGGGAGAAGGATGCTACGGAGCGATTTGAGTCTGTTCTTACTGAGTTGCTTCATAATAAGGATAAGCAGCAAATGCTTTCGGCTAGCATTAGAAAATTAGCCAAACCGAACGCTACGCGAGATATCGTTGATGAAATTGAAAAACTTATTGTTTCTAGAAAATGATAGCGATAAAACACATACAAAATTGTTACTTCATTGGAATTGGAGGGATTGGTATGAGCGCATTAGCCCGCTATATGAAGTTGCTTGGGAAGGAAGTTTCTGGATATGACAAAACGCCAAGCGCTGTTACATCTGCGCTTATAGAAGAGGGGATTGAAGTTTCTTTTAAGGATGCTGTAGATGAATTGCCATATTGGGCTTCAGATATTGAAACAACGCTCATCGTTTATACACCGGCGATTCCAGCATCCAGTCTTATTCTCACGCACTTTTTTACGAATCCTTTTACGGTTGTAAAACGTGCTGCTTTATTGGGTGAAGTGTCTAAAAATTCCTTGTGCTTGGCCGTTGCTGGCACGCATGGTAAGACCACAACATCTGCTATTTTAGGGCATTTATTGGCTCATTGTAATATGCCTGTAACCGCATTTCTTGGCGGAATTTCCGAAAACTACAATTCCAACTTCATCAGTAAAGGAACCGAAATTACCGTTGTGGAAGCCGATGAGTTTGATAGATCGTTTTTGACCCTAAGCCCAGATATTGCCTGTATTACATCCATGGATGCTGACCATTTAGATATTTACAACAATGCACATTCACTTGAGGAAGCTTTTACTGAGTTTGCAAGCTTGTTAGAAGATCCAATAAACTTGCTTCACAAGAAAGGCTTGCCTTTAAATGGTCTAACTGTTGGGGTTGAAGAACCTGCCGATTTTGAAGCGCAAAATATACGTATAGTAGATGGTGCTTATGTTTTTGATTTAAAAACACCTAATGAGCGCATAGCGCATTTAACTTTTCACTTACCTGGACATCATAACTTGCATAATGCCATTACGGCCTTGGGCATGGCAATTAAAGCGGGTTGTCCAACCAAATTATTGCCCGAGGCTTTGGCTAGCTTTAAAGGAGTTCAGAGGAGGTTTTCATATCGAATACGAAACGAACATGTAGTGCTTATTGATGATTATGCTCATCATCCAACTGAATTAAACGCGTTGTACCAAGCTGTTTCCGAAATGTATCCAGATGATAAAAAGATAATCGTTTTTCAGCCACATTTATTTAGTAGAACACGAGATTTTTCTTTGGCGTTTGCCAAAAGTTTAGGGCAGTTTGATGAGGTTTTGTTGCTTGATATTTACCCTGCGAGAGAAGAGCCAATTGCTGGTGTTACTTCGGAGTGGTTGTTGGGTTTAATTCCGAATCATGCTAAAAAGTTGATTAAAAAGAGCGAGATGGCTTCAGAATTAAAAAAATCAAATTGCAGAATTAAGTTAGTAGCTGGCGCAGGAGATATTGGAGCTAAAGTAACTGATATAACAAAAGAATTGAATGATGAAGATTAATTGGATAGCTATGAAGCTTGTTTTGGTTTTAGTCGTAATTGGCTTTTTTTTCGGCTTCTCAAAGAATAGAAATGAGGCGCGTAAATTGACAAAAATTGACGTAGAATTTTTAGACGATAACGATCCATTTATCACTTTGAAATCGGTTAATAAATTGTTAATACAAAATCAAGACAGCATCACGAGTATCGCTAAAGAAACTTTAGTTTTGAGAGAGATGGAATCGCGATTGTTAGAAAATCCAATGATTCGTGATGCCGAAGTGTTTGTAACGGTTGCTGGAGTTTTAGGAGCAAAAATAGAACAGCGTAAGCCAATAGGTCGTGTGTCAAGTTCGACAGATTACTACCTAGATGATGATGGAAAAATTATGCCACTGTCTTCTGTGTTTACAGCAAGGGTGCCGTTAATAACTGGACAGTCGTCTTCTAATTTCACAGAACTAACTATTCTGTTACAGAAAATAAACGAAGATGATTTTATGAAGAATAGTGTTATAGGAATGCACAGTAACGCAACGGGTGATATCATATTACAGATACGAAAGCACGATTTTAAAGTGCTTTTTGGAAAGCCAGTTGCAATTGAAAAAAAGTTTCAAAATTTTAAAGCATTTTTTCAGAAAACAAAAGAAGATAAAACCTTGACGAGTTACAAATGGGTTGATTTGAAATTTGGGAATCAAGTGGTAGCCACAAAAAGATAAAGCATGGAAAACGAGAACATCGCTGTAGGTTTAGATATTGGAACAACCAAGATTGTTGCTATGATTGGCAAGAAGAATGCGTATGGGAAAATGGAAATTTTAGGGATTGGAAAGTCTAAAAGTATGGGAGTGCATCGGGGTGTTGTAAATAATATAACACAAACCATTCAGTCCATTCAGCAGGCTGTACAAGATGCAGAAACTTCATCAGGTATGAAGATCCAAGATGTTGTAGTTGGTATTGCCGGACAGCATATTCGGAGCCTTCAGCATAGTGATTATATAACACGGAGCAATAGTGATGAAGTGATTGATGAAGAAGATATCAACAGGCTTTGTAATCAGGTCCATAAGTTGGTAATGCTTCCAGGTGAAGAAATTATTCATGTGTTACCACAAGATTTTAAAGTTGACGGTCAAGCCGAAATTAAAGAACCTATAGGTATGTATGGCGGCAGACTTGAGTCAAACTTCCACGTGGTAGTTGGTCAAGTTGCTTCTATAAAGAATATTGGACGCTGCGTAAAGAGTGCGGGGCTTGAGTTAAGCGGAATCACATTGGAGCCATTGGCAAGTGCCAATGCTGTATTGAGTCAGGAAGAAAAAGAAGCAGGTGTTGCATTAATTGATATCGGAGGAGGTACTACGGATTTAGCTATTTTCAAGGATGGTATAATTAGGCATACGGCGGTCATCCCGTTTGGTGGTAATGTAATCACCGAAGACATTAAAGAAGGATGTTCCATTATTGAAAAACAGGCGGAACTGCTTAAAATCAAGTTTGGATCTGCTTGGCCTGGTGAAAACAAGGAAAACGAAATAGTTTCTATTCCAGGATTAAGAGGAAGAGAACCTAAAGAGATTACGCTTAAAAACCTTTCGAAAATTATACACGCACGTGTAGTTGAGATTGTTGAGCAAGTGTATTTAGAAATAAAGAATTATGGACATGAAGAGCAAAAGAAAAAATTAATTGCTGGGATTGTGCTAACGGGTGGTGGCGCGCAGCTTAATCATTTGAAGCAGTTGGTTGAATACATCACAGGAATGGATACACGTATTGGTTATCCAAATGAGCATTTGGCAGGTGATAGTGATAGCGAAACTACAAGCCCTTTATATGCCACGGCAGTTGGTTTAGTCATGAATAGCTTAGAGAACAAAGATAGATCTGAGTCTGCCGTAATGATTGATGAAATGCAGAAAGATGGATCTACGGTAGCGGATGCTTCAGAAGAAAATGAAAAAGAAGTGTCAAAAGGCGATACACAAAAAGAACGCCGACGGTTTTTTGACAAGTGGGCAGAACGATTTAAAGAATTTTTAGATAACGCAGAGTAGTCTAACAATTCAGAATAAGAAAAACAGAGGCTACTCTATGTGGCCAACCAAAATAAAAATAAGGCTTCATTTTAAATGGAGCTAACATCACAAAAGTTAATTATTATGAGCAACAACGCAGAATTTGACAACATTTCGTTCGATTTACCAAAGAATCAATCCAATGTTATCAAGGTGATTGGTGTTGGTGGAGGTGGCAGCAATGCAATTAATCACATGTTTAGTCAGGGTATTAAAGGTGTGGATTTTGTGATTTGCAACACGGACGCCCAAGCCTTAGAAAATAGTCCGGTTCCAATTAAGATTCAGTTAGGTGTTTCCCTTACTGAAGGATTAGGCGCAGGGGCGAATCCTAAAGTAGGCGAAGAGTCTGCTGTAGAAAGCATGGAAGAAATCAAGAACATGCTTAATACCAACACCAAAATGATCTTCATCACGGCAGGAATGGGAGGTGGTACGGGAACTGGAGCTGCACCAATTATTGCAAGAATGGCAAGGGAATTGGATATTTTGACAGTTGGAATCGTTACTATTCCATTTCAGTTCGAAGGAAAAATCAGAAACGATCAAGCGCATGTAGGTGTTGAAAATTTACGTCAAAGTGTAGATTCTTTGGTTGTCATTAATAATAACAAGCTTAGGGAAGTTTATGGAAATTTAGGTTTTAAAGCTGGATTTTCGAAGGCTGATGAAGTATTAGCAACTGCCGCGCGAGGAATTGCTGAGGTAATAACACATCACTATACGCAGAATATTGACTTGCGTGATGCTAAAACGGTACTTTCTAATAGTGGAACGGCTATTATGGGAAGTGCAAATGCTACTGGATCTAACAGAGCGAATGAGGCGATTACCAAGGCATTGGATTCACCATTGTTAAATGACAACAAAATTACAGGAGCTAAAAACGTGTTGTTATTGATTGTTTCAGGTACTGAGGAAATAACAATTGATGAAATAGGGGAAATTAGTGATCACATTCAGGTTCAAGCTGGTAATTCGGCAAATATTATCATGGGTGTTGGTGAAGATGAAAGTTTAGACGGATCAATTTCTATCACGGTAATTGCCACCGGGTTCGATGCTGAACAACAGCATGAAATCACCAATACAGAGAGTAAAAAGATAATTCATACCTTAGAAGAGGACCAGCGAGCTGAGCAGGGTTTAAGTCCGACGCAAACAGCTACACCTGTAGAGCTTCCAAAAGATGTGAGTAAAAATACGATTGCCCAAGCACCTATTATTCGGCATACTTTATTTGAAGAAGAAGCTGTAATTGAGGAAATAAAGGAGGTTCAAACTGGACTTCCGTTTGAAGGCTTTATTGAAACCTCGGGATTGTTAAAGAATATCGACGTTGTTTATGAGGAGATTGATATTCATCACTTGGCAGAATTTCAACAGGTCGTTATTAACGAGATTGATGTAAATGAATTCGTGATTGTAGAGCCAAAAAATAAAACAGTAGAGACCGTAGAAGAAGCTGTTGAAGAGGTAGATGTTGATCAGATGTTGATGTTTGACCTGCCGGTTAATATGGCTGCTGAACCTGCTTCGGAAAGATTTATTGAGGTTCAAGACCCTAAGCGGCATGAGCTTGCACTGGAAGAAGAAGAGATGGAAGTGATAACCTCTTCAGTTGAAGAAATTGAGGTAAGAGACCATGTTGAGGTTGTTCCTGTGAGCGAAGTTTCTAAAGAAGGAGTGAAGCGTTATAGTTTAGATGATTATCAGGAGATGGAAGACAACTTGCTTAATGCAAAACCAGGAAGTGAAGAAGAGGAGGTGGATGAAGAGATTGTTTTTAAGACAAAGACCATTGATGTGCCGGCTAAAAAAGAAGTGACAGAGACTGCTCCAGATCCTATGAATACACCAATTTCTAAGCTGTTAAGCGACCGTACTGAAGAGCGTAAAAAGAAGATGAAAGATTTCAATTATAAGTTTAGAAATAGTGCTTCTAAAATTGATGATATTGAAAGTCAACCTGCATATAAACGTATGGGGATTGAATTGGAAGAAAAGGCGGATGAAGAAAATAATATTTCGCGTACGTCCTTAAATGTAAATGATGATGATATTGACCTAAGAACAAATAATTCATTCTTACACGATAATGTTGACTAATAATTGACGCGTTGTCAATAAAGAGCTGAATGATTTTATTTCATTTGGCTTCTTTTTTTCAGTAGCCTTTTAATTGATATCTTTGCCAACCATATAAAAATAAAATTATGAGTCTGTCTACCGAGATAATGGATGCAATGAAAATTGCGATGAAAGCGAAAGATTCTTGCGCTTTGCAAGCATTGAGAGCGGTGAAATCGGCTATTTTGATTGCTCAGAGTGAAAGTGGGGCTAAAAGTGAATTGACAGAAGAAGCGGAGCTTAAACTGCTTCAGAAACTAGTCAAGCAGCGAAAGGATAGTGCGGCAATTTTTTCTGAACAAAGTAGAGCAGATTTAGCCGATCCAGAATTGGCAGAAGCAAAGATTATTGAACAGTTTTTGCCTGAACAATTGAGTGAGGAAGAAGTGGCGAAGGCAGTAGATGAAGTAATTGGACAAACAGGTGCATCATCGATGGCAGATATGGGCAAGGTGATGGGGATGGTAAATGGAAAATTGGCAGGAAAAGCAGATGGGAAGACAATTTCAACAATTGTTAAAGAGCGTCTTTCTTAAAGAGCAACTAATATATTGAGATTCTGTATCAAGTACGGAATGACAATGGCCGCGTGGCGCAACTGAATAGCGCATCAGATTTCGGCTCTGAGGGTTGGGGGTTTGAATCCCTCCGCGGTCACAATTAAATTACCTCAACTTTTTGATTGTCAATTAGTTGAGGTTTTTTTATTATTTTATTTTGTATCATTGGTACGAAAAATGGTACAATTATGATTTTATTGTGCCTTTTTTACCGTTTGCAAAACAATTCCTCGCGCATGCGTACTGTTCGATTTTATCATTAGGGTAATCGTTAATCTTCGATAGTTATTAAAATTACTGGATTTTCTTGAAATCTCTTAGATTAAAACCGATGTTCGATATTAGTTGCTGCGTTATTCTTTCATAATAAGAGTCATCAAGTTATGGGTGTCTATTAAATCTTTTGGAGTAAAACTAATGTTCGATATTTC
>JBLHGH010000033.1:0-14082 GCA_047615425.1 Candidatus Latescibacterota bacterium | reverse complement strand
AAAGTTGTTCTTAATTCTAAATCTGAAATTCCATCCTTGCTAAAATTATCATAAAAACCAGGCAAAGAAAAAGTGCTAATCAAATTTGCACCCATGCGTGGAAAAGTGGCCGACGCAATCCCTAATACGGTTTGCCCCCCTCTACCTCCAGGCGATGTCGCCATAAGTAGCATGGGTTTTTCATTCCATAGTTTCCCATCAATTCGAGACATCCAATCATAGCTGTTTTTAAAAACAGCAGCATACGCGCCATTATGTTCTGCTAAAGAAACCACAATACCATCAGCGCTTTTAATATGTTCTAAAAAGTCATGTGCAGCCTGTGGAATACCGTGTTCATTTTCATAGTCTGAGCCATACATCGGTAATTCAAAATCATTCAAATCCAATACGGTCACATCTGTGTTAGGTATCTCACCGGCAGCGTAGCTCGCCAATTGCTTATTTATTGAAGTACTACTATTACTTCCTGCAAATGCTACTATTTTTTTCATATATTTTTTTTATTTATTTCTTATTAAGCAACAAAGGTAGTATAAATACATTTGTATTCCTAGGAAACTATTTCCATGGCTTATAATTTAGGAAGTACGTAAGAAAAGCATTTTGGATACATTGATATTTTGTACATTAGCCTCAAACAAATTCTAGGTGGATATCAACTTCAACAAAAACGAAGATCACAATAAATTGCTCGTTTCCGACTTAAGAAAACGATTTGCAAAAGTAAAATTAGGCGGTGGTGAAAAACGCATCGAAAAGCATCATGCTAAAGGCAAAATGACAGCAAGAGAGCGGGTTGCCTACCTGCTTGATAATAAAAAACCGAGCATAGAAATTGGAGCCTTTGCTGGTGACGGTATGTATGAAGAACATGGCGGATGCCCAAGTGGCGGCGTTGTTGTGAAAATTGGTTATGTCAAAGGCAAACAATGCATTGTGGTAGCAAATGATGCAACAGTGAAAGCTGGAGCTTGGTTTCCTATCACAGGCAAGAAAAACCTACGCGCCCAAGAAATTGCTATCGAAAACAAACTCCCTATTATCTATTTGGTAGATAGCGCGGGGGTTTATCTCCCTTTGCAGGATGAAATTTTTCCTGATAAAGAACATTTCGGACGCATATTCAGAAATAATGCTATTATGAGTAGTATGGGTATTACTCAAATTGCTGCGGTCATGGGAAGTTGTGTAGCAGGAGGGGCTTACCTCCCTATCATGAGCGATGAGGCGCTTATCGTTGATAAAACTGGAAGTATCTTCCTTGCGGGAAGCTATTTAGTGAAGGCCGCAATTGGAGAAAGTATTGACAATGAAACCTTAGGTGGAGCCACAACGCATTGCGAAATTAGCGGTGTTACAGATTACAAAGCAAAGGATGATAAAGACGCTTTAGATAAAATAAAGAATATTGTTTCCAAAATTGGTGCTCCAGCAAATGCTGGTTTTAATAGAGAAAAAGCGATAAAGCCTTCCGCAGACCCAAAAGACATGTATGGTATTTTGCCAAGATCTAGATCAGATCAATATGACATGCGAGAAATCATTAAAAGGCTCACAGATGACAGTGAGTTTGAGGAATACAAAAAAGGTTATGGACAAACCATCCTAACTGGATATGCTAGGGTTGATGGATGGGCCGTAGGCATTGTTGCCAACCAACGTAAATTAGTAAAAACAACAAAAGGCGAAATGCAATTTGGTGGTGTAATCTACAGCGATAGTGCAGATAAAGCCACACGTTTTATCGCAAATTGCAATCAGAAAAAAATACCCCTGGTATTTCTTCAAGATGTAACTGGCTTCATGGTTGGTAGCAAAAGTGAGCATGGCGGTATCATTAAAGACGGTGCTAAAATGGTAAATGCTGTTAGTAATAGTGTCGTTCCTAAGTTCACAATCATAATAGGGAATTCCTATGGTGCTGGTAATTACGCCATGTGTGGAAAAGCATATGACCCAAGACTTATTGTTGCCTGGCCTAGCGCAGAACTTGCTGTTATGAGTGGAAACAGTGCGGCAAAAGTATTGCTTCAAATAGAAACAGCTTCGCTTAAAAAGAAAGGTGAGACAATTACCCCAGAAGTAGAAAAGGAACTCTTTGACCGTATTAAAACACGCTATGATAACCAAATTTCACCCTATTATGCGGCTTCAAGAATTTGGACCGATGCCGTTATTGATCCTATTGACACGCGGACTTGGATTTCCATGGGAATAGAAGCTGCCAACCAAGCTCCTATTGAGAAAGCCTTTAATATGGGGGTTATTCAAGTTTAACTTGATGGTAATCATAATGTCTCTCTACACTCAAGAGCTTTAAACACAAAATTATTATTCTTTAAGAAAAGAACAACGCACAGGCATCCAACTGCTAGCTGGATTCTCTATAGTTAACATTTCTTTCAATGTCTTTCCTTCTTTAAGAAACCTAAGATTAAAGTGCAACGTGGTTTTTGTTTTCGAATTTTTCATTTGGCTTATATTTGTTGGATGCCAGGCCTATGAATAAAACAAGAAGTGAAAGCCTGTTGAATTTTATAAATATAAATGGAAATAACACGTATCAACTTAAGTATAAACGCCTAAATTATTGTAGGTTAATTCTAATGATGCGCTAGCGACACTATTTTTTTTAAATATCTTTATACCAATAATGACAAAAGAAATAATCAAAAAACATCCCTTTTATTTTATACTCCTCCTTATACTCGGTGGAGAGGCCGTTTTTATTCTGCCTTTTGTTTTAGCCAGAGTTTTTAGACCCACAGTACTTGATGTATTCAATCTCACCAATGTAGAATTAGGAAGCTGTTTTTCAGTCTATGGGATCGTAGCAATGGTCTCTTATTTGTTTGGCGGCCCCCTAGCCGATCGTTTTCAACCTAGAAAACTAATGGCCTTGGCGCTAATTTTAACTGCCGCAGGAGGTATTGTCTATGCAAACGAACCCTCTTTCACTACATTAAATATCCTCTACGGGTATTGGGGATTCACAACCATCTTTTTATTCTGGGCACCCATGATTAAAGCTACTCGTGTTTGGGGTGGTGGAAAATCTCAAGGGAAGGCCTTTGGATTTTTAGATGGTGGCCGTGGCATGGTTGGAGCCCTGTTCGCATCACTCGGTGTTCTCATTTTTTCGATGTTTATTATCGGTGAAATTTCAGATGCGCTATTAGCAGATAGACAAGAAGCCTTCAGATATGTGGTATTAGTTTCATCGGGAATAGTAGCATTGATAGGTGTATTGGTATGGTTTTTTCTAAAAATGCCTTCAGACGGCGAAACAATTGTTCTTGAATCAATCAATGTAAAACAAATAGGTACAGTTTTAAAAATTCCCTCAGTTTGGTTACTGATGATTATCATCTTATGCGCCTATGTTGGCTACAAAATAACCGACGTTTTTTCGCTTTACGCGAAAGAAGTCATGCTATATGATGAGGTGAAATCAGCCCAAGTGGGAACCTTTCTACTGTTCATTAGACCCGTTGTTGGTGTGCTAATTGGTTTTATAGCAGATAAATCACGTACAACGCTATGGCTTATCATTAGTTTTGTCATCGCAATTTTTGGGGCCTCATTTTTCGCTTCAGGAATTATTGAACCAAGCAGCGGAGGCCTATTTCTTATGTCTATTTTAATAACTGCGACTGGGGTTTACGCTATAAGATCGTTGTATTTCGCAAGCATGCAAGAAGGTAAGATTCCCTTGGTTTTAACAGGAACGGCCGTTGGAATGATTTCGCTAATTGGATATACCCCAGACATCTTTGCTGGTCCTGCTATGGGCTACTTACTTGACTCCTCACCTGGCGAAATTGGTCATAGACATGTGTTTATGATGCTCATTGGTTTTTCAGTTATTGGACTACTCGCCTCTCTTGTTTTCTATAAAATCTCAGGAAAGTCACGCTAATTTATACAGAAAACAACTAACTTTCTAACGTAAAACACCGACCTAAAACAATTCAAATGCGAAATTTTTGGTTTCTACTATTTATTCTCTTCGGACTAACAACAAGCTCAGCACAACAAGCAAGCGAAGGCCCTTTCAACCAACTTATCATCAGAGGTGTCATGATGATTAATGGCGATGGCTCCCCGCCACGTGGACCTATAGACATCGTTGTTGAAAATAATATCATTAAAAAAATTCAAGTAGTAGGCTATCCAGGAGTTCCTATTAACGAATCAAAAAGACCAAAATTAAAAGCTGGCGGAAAAGAATTAGACGCCAACGGCATGTACCTCCTTCCTGGGTTTATTGATATGCACGGGCACATTGGAGGCACTGCGCAAGGTGCCAATTGGGAATACGTTTTCAAACTTTGGCTGGCACATGGCGTAACTACGGTGCGAGAGCCCAGCGGCCGTGGAATAGATTATACCTTGGACCTCAAGAAACGAAGCGCAAATAACGAAATTATTGCACCACGAATTATGGCATATACGGGCTTCGGACAAACAAGTAAAAGTTTTAACCCCTTAAACGATGCGCCAATAACTACTCCTGAAATGGCACGGACTTGGGTTCGCGCAAATGCCAAAAAAGGAGCCGATGGCATCAAATTCTTCGGTGCTGAGCCAAAAATTATGGCAGCTGCCTTAGACGAAAACAAAAAACTAAACCTGGGTTCTGCTTGTCATCATGCGCAATTAAGCGTTGCACGCTGGAATGTATTGCATTCGGCGCGAGCTGGATTAACAAGTATGGAACATTGGTACGGCTTACCCGAAGCGCTTTTTGATGATAGAACCGTACAGAATTATCCATTGGACTATAATTATCAAAACGAACAACACCGATTTGAAGAAGCGGGCAAGCTGTGGAAACAAGCCGCAGAACCCTATTCTGAACATTGGAATGCCGTTATGAATGAATTACTTGAACTCGACTTCACCCTGGATCCTACCTTCAATATTTACGAAGCAAGTAGAGATTTACAACGTGCACGTAGAGCCGAATGGCACGAGACTTACACCCTTCCTTCCCTTTGGAAGTTTTATCAGCCAAGTAAAATTAGCCATGGAAGCTATTGGCATGATTGGGGAACAGAACAGGAAATTGTCTGGAAGGAGAACTTTAAACTATGGATGACTTTCGTAAATGAATATAAAAACAGAGGCGGTCGGGTTACTACAGGAAGCGATAGTGGTTTCATATTCCAATTGTATGGTTTTGCATATGTACGTGAATTGGAATTGCTTCGCGAAGCTGGATTTCACCCATTGGAAGTAATAAGAGCCGCTACTTTAAATGGTGCCGAAGCGTTAGGGATGGATGATAAAATAGGTTCGATTCAAATTGGGAAGCTAGCCGATTTTGTAATCGTGGAAGAAAATCCTTTGAAAAATCTGAAAGTTCTTTACGGAACAGGCGCTATCAAACTTACAGAAGACAATGAAGTGGTTCGTGTAGGCGGTGTAAAATATACCATCAAAGACGGGGTCATTTATGATGCTAAACAGCTTTTGGCAGATGTAAAAGCTATGGTTGATAAAGCCAAGGCGGAAGAAGGTTTTGAGATTTTACAACCTGGGATGAAAAATTAAAAGAGTATTACCACCTAATCGCTTTTATCACTTCCTGCCGTCCATTTACATAACGGAAGCCATTTCTTCCGAAGAATCCAGCCTCTTCAAGCATGATTCTTATGTCTTTTTTCCACTGCGGAATGTTCACTGTAGTGTTTAATTCAATAGCGTAGACCGTATCATAATGCAATGGATAATCACCATTCACGGGAACACCACCTTGTGAATCCCACATACCTAAAGTAGTTCCAGAGCTATGACCGTAGGTTCCTAATGGATGCGTATAAATAGCTGGGCGCATACCTTCGGCTTTGCCTTGTGCGAGTGAGGCTGCTAAAATCTCGTTTCCTGTTCTGCCAGCTTCGAAATTTCCTGTAAAAATATCTTGAATACGATTCCCTTTTTTAAATGCTTCGGAAAGATATACTGGTACCGTAGTTTCTCCTTTTTTGAGTACATAGGCATGTTCTTGACAGTCAGTGTTGAGTCCGATATAAGTTATTCCGAAGTCACAATGCAACAAATCTCCTGGAATAATAACCTTTTCGGCATAACCACTACTAAAGGAATCGATATGACTTTTAAGCGATTCACTATCTCGCTGGACATCAATGGTTGGATGAAACCAAGTTTCAAGTCCCATATCAGTCACCTTTTGGCGCATCCACCAAACTACATCATCAGTTGTGGTAGTTCCAGGGGTAATAACTTCTGAAGAAAAGGCTTCGTCAATAATAGCATGAGTTACAGACACAAGCGTATTGTAAAGTTCCATTTCTTTATCGGTACGCGTTTCGATCCATGCGATTGCAAGCTTCTCAGCAGAAACGAGTTTACGCTCCAAATTCTCAGGTAATGCATCTTTCAGTTCTGAATAATCCGTTTGAACGAGTCCGTCGGCAATTCCAAAGTATTCAGACATATTGATGCCAATTTTATTTGGGTTACGCTCGTTGATTATTTCAACCAATCTGGCCCATTGATCCGGCTGTTTTTCCTTGTCCCAGGCTGATGTGATGCTCTTACCCACATCATAGCGGGCAACGGCGAGTTTCTCAATGGTGTTCTTGGCTTTGTTTCGGTAGAAAACTAAGATGGTTCGTCTTCGAGCGTTTAACCAGGTAGCGGGAAGCATGGTGCGCATCACTGGGTCTTCGTTGTATTCCCGAGAGATCACCAGCCACATATCCATGTCTGCGTCATCCATTAACTTCGGAAGCAGATTATCAAACCTATCTGCTAACAAAGAATCTTTTAGGTCTGCTCGATCTCGTTCAGATAAAATTTGTGCTACGGTTGAAAAGCTTAACAGGGAAATAACAATAACGAGGAGTACGTGGGGCAGAATTGATTTCTTCATAAGAAGTAAAAATACGCTTTTTCGATAAAAGTGTTAACGAAAAAGAAGAAGCTATTTATACTTCTGAAGCAACTGCATAACCTCAGTACGCTTTATTTTTCCTGATTCGGTATAAGGAAACTTTGAAATTGAATACATACGCTTAGGGCGCTCAAATTTATCTAGGGAAGAGAACGCTTCAGAATAGTTAGGAACCGTCGTAGTATCCTTGCATTCTACAATCAAGACAATTCGTTCACCAAGAGCTTCATCAATTTCCGAAGTAATCACAAAAGGAGTTTTAATAAAAGTAGCTAACTTTTCTTCAATAGCTTCTGGAAATAATTTAAGTCCGCCACTATTTATAACATTATCAAACCTACCCAACCAATCAAATGAATGCGATGAGTTTAGAGTCACCATATCATTCGTTACTATAACTTCTTCGGTTATTAAGGGAGCGTCAATCACCAAGCATCCGCGATTGTCAACGGATAATTCCACATCCTGCATGGCTGTATATGTTCCGCTAGCGGCTGGACCACTAAGCCTGCGTACTGCAATATGTGAACAGGTTTCTGTCATTCCATAGGTGGCGAACGATTCTGTTTGAATCGTTAGAAGCTTCGCTTCGAGTGCTGGTGAAATGACACCGCCACCGATAATAAGTTTCTTCACTTTAACCAAGGCATCAAAGGTATGATGCACCTGATATGGCACCATGGCTACAAAATCGTATTCGTTATCATACTGCGTCAGGGCATCGACTTCCGGCGCAACTACATGTAAATCCCAGCCCATTACAATAGCACGAACCAACATCATCTTTCCGGCTATATAATCTGCAGAAAGACATAATAAGGCCTTGGTTTGCGGCCCTAACTTAAAAAATGCGCAAGTAGCCTTCGCACTATTTATCATGTGCTCCTTTTCAAGCAAAATAAGCTTTGGCTCTCCAGTTGAACCAGAAGTATGCACGGTTATCGTTGATGCACTATTGAGCCATTGCTCAATAAACTCTCCAATACTTACTTCATGATCAGCACCTTCATCTTGAAGCTTCATAGCAAAGCTCAGCAACTCATCGTCATGACTATATTCCAGACCATTAAAGGTGAAGGCGTTATGAAAATAAGGTGAAGTTGATTTCAAAATAGGGCTATGAAGTTAATTCTTGTTGATTAATTTTGGAAGGATGAATGCTACCGAAAAGCTTTTCGCCCCAACCTTTCCATTTATAGCGCAAGGCCATAATACCGATTAAAATAGGATACAGTATTAAAACCGGCCCTAAAACATCAACTCCTGCAGAAGGGTCTGATATATCTTTTAAAATTGAATTTGTTTGAAAAACGGTCCAATCCGCAGTCACTAATAAGGCCGCAATTAAATTATTACCTGCATGGAATCCCAAGGCAAGTTCCAATCCTTCGTCCATGAGTGTAATGATCCCTAAGAAAAACCCAGTTCCAATATAATAGACCATAATAATTGGGCCTAATTTTTCAACTTCGGGATTAAAGAAATGTAAACCACCAAAGATCACCGAAGTTATAAAAAGCGGGATGAACCTCGTGTTTAATTTCCTATGAAGACTTTCGTAGCCGGCTGTTTTAGTCAATGGATCCAAAACGTTTGAAGCGATAATTAATGCTAGTAAACCAAAAATTCCGACTGTTATTACTAAGTGCATGACCATTCCTAGTTCATAGCTAAGGCTCACATAAATATAAGCCGAGAGTGTGATAACTAGGTATAAAAAGATAAACGGAAAATACTTCCGTATGGATGAAACCCCAATCCCTTGCATTAAATAACCACGAAACAAATACTCTTCAAAACTGGTTTGCAGCGGAATCATTATGATAGCAATTACTGCTAAAATTAAGAAGGGCACCAACTCAAATTGGAGTTCATAGTCTTGCGGATTGCTATAATAATCTAAGCATGTAAAAACTAATGTTGTAACCGTGACAAGTAAAAAGCCAAACCAAATCCTCCCCCAATCCGTCTTCTTGCGCGAAGTAGTAAGCGATCGCATGGATTGCTTATGTAAATACTGAACCGTAAAACAAAGCACAAAGAGTCCGATCGCGAAGCTAAGCAGCATTAAGAATAACGTAAGGTTGGAATCCAAAATAGTCATAATCACATTTGGATCTTCAAGACTTGAAAAATCTCCACCTTCACTCGCCAACTTGGCAGTAGCGGCAATAATCAATGGTATAGAGCCTAATTGCGAGGCAATAAAAATGATTATAGCACCAACCAGATAACGCCACCAATCGTGTAAATAATTAAATGCCTGCGCTATATACATGGACCCGCTCTTATATTATAAAATAATTAATTTCAAACAATTGGATTTAAATTCCATGATTTCAATGGATTGTACCCAATTGTTCCATCTTCCACTTCCAGCGGCGAAGTAATATTATTTGTATACAAACTACCCGTCCCCAAACCTTGTGGCAATTTACTGTTTTTTGTGAAAGTGTATTGCGAAATAGCGTTTAAACCTACATTACTTTCTAAGGCAGAGGTAATCCACCAACCAATATCCATAGATACCGCCAAATTAATCCAGTTGTCAACTCCCCGATAACCTCCTATAAAGCTAGGTTTCAAAATAATATATTGAGGTCTTATTGTGTCAAGTAACTTTTGTTTTTCAACGGAAGAAAATATTCCTATCAGCTCCTCATCCAAGGCAATCGGTAACGGACTCTCCTCGCAAAGTCGTGCCATTTCTTGCCATTGGCCAGGTTCTATAGGCTGCTCAATGGAATGTAGCTGCAGGTCTGAAAGTACTTTGAGTTTTTCTAATGCTTCGGAAGAATTAAAAGCTCCATTTGCATCAACACGAAGTTCTATATCTGACGAAGAAAACTCAGAGCGAATACTTTGGAGTAATGCTATTTCAGAAGCAAAATCAATCGCTCCAATTTTCATTTTAATACAATGAAATCCCTGTTGCAATTTCTCCTTAATTTGGGCCTTCATAAAGGTAGCGTCCCCCATCCAGATTAGACCATTGACAGGAATCTGAACCTCACCCGATGTAAATTCAGAAGGAAACAATTCGAATGGGCGCTCTGACTCAAACGATTTAAATGCGGTTTCAAGCCCTAGCTGAATAGAAGGAAACTCGGTCAAAGCATCATATAATTTTTGTTCTCCTACAGCTATATTTTCACAAACCCAACGTAAACGTTCTTCATAATCCGGCCTATCATCCACGCTAAGGCCTCGGAGTAAACCGCATTCCCCAATTCCGAATTTTTCACCTTGTTTAAGAATCAAGAACCAAGTTTCCTTGGTTTGCAATACACCTCGGGACGTGCCGCTGGGTCTTTTAAACTCTAGAATGTGCTTTTTATATGTTGCGTTTAGCATAGCAGTAGGTTTCGGCTGCAATCAGCAGAATATTTGCAATTTATAATTCAATTGATTCGCCGATGGATAGCAGCATCAAATCCTTTCCTGCATCGTAGAATTTCCTTTTAGCCTCATCTTTATCTATTTCGATATAACCAAACGTATCATAATGAACACCCAAGACTTTGTCACAGTCCACAAAATCACTTGCTAGAATTGCGTCATCAACTCCCATAGTAAAATTATCGCCAATGGGTAAAATAGCAAGGTCTAATTTTGTTTGCATTGGGATTAACTTCATATCCATGGTAAGCGCAGTATCTCCAGAGATATAGATGTTTCTATGCTCCCCTTCAATTACGAAGCCTCCCGGATAACCGCCATCTGTTCCGTCTGCAAAGGTGCTAGAATGTACGGCATTAACATATTTTACTATTCCAAAATCAAATTTCCACTTACCGCCGTGATTCATGGGATGGACCTTAAAACCCTTTCCTTGGTAATGCATTGCAATTTCATAATTACTAACAATAACAGCTCCTGTATTTTTAGCAATTGCCTCCGCATCTAGCACATGATCCTCATGTGCATGTGTGAGTAGAATATAATCTGCTTTTAAACTTGAAATGTCAATTTTATCCTTTGACAACGGATTTCCAGTAATGAATGGATCGACAATAATCTTTTTATTTGAAACTTCGATTCCGAGACAATTTTGGCCGTAAAAAGTAATTTTCATAAGACACGAATTAGCACTTAAAGATACTTCGAAAATGTGAATTGTTTAAAGATATTGAATTCCAAAAAAGAGCAGGGCAAAAAGAAATGTGCTTAATGCTACTTTTTTTAATTCTGGATCTAATTTAGCTGGTTCGTCATTCATAAAAACAATCTGAAGATTAAAAAAGATAGGCGCAAATGCTACTAAAGGTAGAAAGTATATCAATCCATTAGCATTCAGAAGAAAATACACCAAAGCCGATATAAATGCTATTGCCACCAAAAAAGCATGATAAATTTTTACTCTTCGTCCACCCAAAACTACTGCCAATGTATTTTTATTCACCTTCGCATCTTCAATACGATCCCGCATATTGTTCAGATTCAATACGGCAGCGCTCAACAGACCAATTGTGATAGCAGGAAGAACGATCCAATTAGTAAGCGATTGTGTGAAAAGGAAGTAACATCCCATTACACCAACAATGCCAAAAAAGACAAAAACAAAAACGTCACCCATGGCACGATAGCCATATGCTTTTTTACCAACGGTATATGTAATCGCGGCTATAATTGCCGCAATTCCTAAGTTAAAAAAAACGATCGACAAGATGAAATTATAACTTCCGAAGGCAACAAAAATGAGCATACTTGCCAAAATCAAGGTGATAAAGGCAGTCACAAACACACCTCTCTTGAGCTCCTTTCTAGTAAGCAACCCACTTTGCAAGGCACGCGCAGGTCCAACCCTATTGGCATTATCAGTTCCTTTAACGCCATCTCCATAATCATTGGCAAAGTTAGAAAGGATTTGGAATCCAAGTGTTGTTGCTATGGCAAATGCAGAGATGGAAAAAGAGAACATTCCAATTGCTTTCGCTGCCGCACTTGCTGCTACAATTCCAGAAATGGACAAGGGCAGGGTTCTTAATCTTGCAGTAGAAATCCACGCTTTAACTTTGTTCATTAAGTCTTGGTTATAATGCAAAAATACAAGAAAAAACAACCGCCACTAAATAAAGAAGCCAATACTTGGCAACACGTAATAATAATGAAATCCCTAGTCCGCTAAAACGATACTTCGAGATTGCTTATTTGGGTTTCTAATAATATAAATCCTTTTGATCTCTTCATAGAAATCACATGAATAACATACTCACTTTTTAAATTTGAAGCTGGATAAATCAATTTTCCTAAGTCGGTTTCTGTTTTAAATTCATGAAACCAACGATTCTTATCGTTTCCACTAAAAATTATAATTAGGACAACTAATATCATAAATAAACTCGCAATAAGGGTTCCATTTTTTTTCATTGGTTATGTGTAAATATTTATAAACCAAAAGTATAGCCGTAATGTTACTACAGCGTTATCGTCTTTTTATATAAATATAAAGAATGACTCGGTTTTTACACACAGTAGTATTTTGAAGTAGCCTAAAGGTTAAGTGAAGGTAAATTCAGAAAAATAAGTATCTTGGCAGGCACTAAACACCAAAACAAATTATGACATCAACACATCACCTCGGACTACTCTTTCTTCGTGTTTCATTCGCAGGAGCAATGCTCGCACATGGCATCCCTAAACTTCTAAAATTAATATCTGGTAATTTCGAATTTGGAAACCCCATTGGTCTTGGACCAGAGCTTTCTTTAATTTTGACAGTAATTGGCGAGGCCATCTGCCCAATGCTAATCATCATAGGATTTAAGACGCGTATAGCCGCTATTCCAACAATTATCGCGATGTTAGTAGCTGCATTTGTGGTACACGGTGCAGATCCATTCGCAACAAAAGAAAAAGCACTTTTATACTTATTCGGTTTTATAGCAATTGCGTTATTGGGTGGTGGAAAATTTGGTGTGAGTCGTAAATAAAATAAAACCGATTCATATGCCGGGATTTCTAAAACGTTTTAAGGTTAATGCCCTCGCCAATGGGCGCTTTGCACGTTAGTTTTACATGCGCTAGGCGAAGTTATCTTGGTTGTGGTAGAAATATTAATAGCGCTTCAAATTAACAATAGCAATGAGGCTTCGATAGAGAATAAATTATTCAATAGTGTTTTAACAAACATCGCGAATGATCTATCACAAGACACCTCAGCGGTTGGATAAGCCCTGAAGTACAATAGTGCTCGTAGCACGATAGCTCGTGATATCTTGGCGGGCAAGTATGACAGAGAAAAGTTAAAGTCCTGCTTCCTATGTAAGAGCCTTATTTCTACCTATCTGGCTATGCAGTTTAATGATAAAGGGTATCTACAATTTCGAAATTTTAATCAGCAAACAAAAGAAACAGATACGCTAGCCTTGGAGATTTCTAAATTATACACACAGCTAATTCCACGAATTGGAGGGTTTAATGATGAAGTTAAAGAAAATTCAATTGATAATATTAAACTCTGGCGAGACACTCAACCCTGGTTTCCTGAGATGTTGAAAAGGGGAAGAAAACGAGGCATTTATCAATTATCTCACTTCTACAGATATAAGAGTAAGGTGGCGTATTATGAAGGTACCATAGCCAGTCATTATGTTCGATTACTCACCATGTATAATACACAGGCGAAATATTTACTCGAAAAAATAAATGCCCGGTTAGAAGAGTAAATTAATTAAAGATTTTTACCAAGAGTTCTTTTAATAAATCAGCTTGAGATACGCCAGAGGCACCAACGCCTTTACTTTTCATATCTATTTCTCTGATCGCACTTATAATGGCGCTCACTTGTTTCATGGAATAATTGGAGGCTGCGGTTTGGTAGTCCTTAATAAAATAAGGGCTTACACCTAAGACCTTCGGCGCATCTCCTTTATGCGTTAAGGCGTGATACTTTAAAAGTTTCGAGAAGAAACTGTATAATAATGCGATTGTCATGACTAAAGGATGACTCTTTGTGTTTTGACCAAAGTATTGAATAATACGAAATGCCTTCTTCACGTCTCGATTCCCAATCGCATTCTGAAGTTCAAAATTATTATAATCCTTACTTATGCCAATATTTTCTTCGATTAGCTGCGGTGTAATTTGCTCACCGGGCTTAATAATTAGCTGCAGTTTTTCTAATTCATTGTTTACTTTGCTTAGATCATTCCCTAAGA
>JBLHGH010000032.1:0-14222 GCA_047615425.1 Candidatus Latescibacterota bacterium | reverse complement strand
CTATGCCACAGGCGTCAGAGCTTCCTCCGTCAACATCCATAGGAAGTATTGTTATTGAACCAGAACCATCAAGTTGAACTGTAATATCTTGACATATAACATCTGGCGCTACATTATCTTCAACAGTTACCACAGCACTACAACTTGATGAATTTCCGTTTACATCAGTAACTGTCAACATAACCGTATTCGAGCCAACATTGGAGCATTCAAAGGTGTCGACATCTAGGACATACGTATCTATGCCACAGGCGTCAGAGCTTCCTCCGTCAACATCCATAGGAAGTATTGTTATTAAACCAGAACCATCAAGTTGAACTGTAATATCCATACAGCTCGCTAACGGGTTGGTGTTATCAATAATAGTTACTACCGTTGTGCAGAAATCTGTATTTCCTGCAAAATCAACCACAATTAAGGTAACTGTATTTGGCCCTAAGTTCGCACAATCAAAACTTGAGACATCTATAAATGTAGATGAAATATTACAGTTATCTGTTGATCCGGCATCAATGTCGGCTTCTGTAATTGCGGCCATTCCCGATGGGTCTAGCGCCAAGGTAAAATCAGCAACGCAATTTGCAACTGGAGAAATAGGATCTGGTCCCGGATTCACCACAATCGGATTTGCTGCCCAGTCAGCAATACAAGATGGCTCTCCAGTATCTACAGCAGTCACATCATACGCGTTTGCTACTAAACCTGCAAAGACCGGGTTGTCCGTTTGTGAAATTGGAGGTCCAGATGGTGAAAGAGGTGTTAAGGTATATTCTATTCCAGCACAGGTTGTACAACTCGCTGTAATGGTAACAGTGCCGTCAGCTGCCGAAGGGCAGGAGGTGGCTGTTGAAGTAACATTAGAAATGGCCAGGTCACAGACTAGAGCGCCAAACAATTGAGCCTCCCAAAGCCCTCTACCAAAAGTACCTGCTTTAATCTTACCATTTGTTTCGTTGATCTCTAAATCATAAATTGGCGTGTTCGGTAGACCCGTTTCATGAAGCTGCCATGGGGTTACATCAGACTGATAATAGACCCCAACGTCCATACCCACATAAATAGCATCCATAGGAGCGCCACCCGTATCTTGATGCGCAACACTTAATGCAGGGATATTTGGTAAAGTTCCTGAAATATTGGCCCATGAGGTTCCTGCGTTTGTAGATTCATACACTTTTTGACCTGCGGTATACCCTCCTAAGGTTATCCATACACGATTTGCATCATTTGGATCCACTGCAATAAAAGAAATGTTCAAACCTGGCCATGGCCCAGTAACTGTAGTCCAAGACCCTCCTGTATTTGCTGACATCTCTATAGTACTTCCATTTGCAGCGTATAAACGTGATGGGTCATCAGTTCCAATGGCGAATGCTCCACGGCCGTCAGAGCCCAAGTTAGTCCAACTACTTCCTCCGTCTGCACTTCTAAAAACATCGCTAAACCCTCCATAAATAATGGACGGATCAGTGGCGTCCATAGCATAAGGCGTTACCCATGCTCCTGATGCACCTGGTGGTTTTATATTAAAACTATTGGCCCCACCATTGGTTGATTTTCTAAAACCTCCCCCTTGGTAGGCAAAGTAAAGTGTGCTGTTGTTATTATAATCAATTACGCAATCCATCCCATCAGCACCAAAAATATGCTGAATGTTCGGGGATCCTGAATATACATTTGTTCCGTTATCCTGTGTCCCTCCAATAATTAAGTTAGGATTCGCCTCAACACCGGCAATTCTATAGAATTGCATTATTTGTAAGCCATCCCAAATATTAGTAAACGTTTGTCCGTTATCTGAGCTTACCGAAACTCCACCATCGCTGCCTACGTATAACTTACCATCCACTGGATTATACGTTAATTCGTGAATGTCTGCGTGGACGTATTCGAAAGACCCAGTAGGTTCATTCCATTTTGAAATTGCCGTACTGTTTATGCCACCATCTGTTGATCGCCACACATTTACGCCACCAGTAATAATATTATCTGCGCTGTTTGGATTTACGGCTAATGCTAAATCATACCATGACTGACTGGAATTATCATTACCATTGGTCGCGTAGCCCAAAATATTTGGTGTAGTTGCCATGGCATTAAATGTCAATCCACTATCAGTTGATCTGTAAATACCTTTAAACGAACCCGAACCCACGCTTGGTCCTGCTAAATAATAAACATAGTTCCCGTTCGCCGGACTTACGCCTAAAGCTGCTCTGTCTTCACCAGTTGGCAATCCAGAACTAATACTTCCCCAACTTGATCCTGTATCTGTTGATCTGTAAAACGCATTTGATGTTGTGGCATACATAGTTGTAGGATCTCCAGGCTTAAATTCTATATCCCGAAAACTTCCTCCTTGAACGTTAGACCATGTAGCCCATCCATCCGTAGTCTTTAATATTCCACTAGTGGTAACAACCAACATAATACTGCTATTCGTAGGATGCATTAATAATTTATAGCCCCGATTATTTGATAAAACTCCCCATGTCAAACCTGTTGCAGCCCATGTAGAACCGCCATCCACAGATTTCATAACCCCTATGGATCTAGTTTGCCCACCATCACCATCTCCCGTCAGAATATAAATAGTATCAGGTGCAGTATAATCAACAGCAATTCCAGAAACTCCAATACTCGCAAGTACATCGGCCATTGGGCTCCATGTAGCTCCACCATTCATGCTTTTCCACATTCCACCAGCTGGCGTTCCAACATATAGCGTATTTGCGTCTGTTGGATGAAAAGCTACCACGCCAACACGGCCCATACCACCATTATACCCGCTAGGCCCATTGGTATAGGAAGTAGGACCAAGATCCACCCAACCTGCCATTCGTGTATTTTGGTTTGACGGGTTGATTGCGTTAGCAAGAAGTCCCGCGTCCCAGGTCATTCTAGTAAAATTTTTCTCAATACGCCCATCTTCGTTTACCAAGCGCTCCATGCGGTGTTCCCATCGCTTATATTGTTTATATCCACTTCCTCTCCCTTTATCTCTATCAGCAAAGTAAGATTCAGCATGCTGCTGAACTTCTTGTAATGTTGTGGTAGCAATTGGATTTTTTAATAAATCAAGATACTCTTGTGCTTGAATTTGCCAAGTCTGACAGATAACACATAGGACAACAACGAGTAGGTATTTTTTGTTCATCATTAAGAAATTTAGGACTTTTAAACGCTAATTTAAGCATAAATCACGGCCTTTGGAAATTTTTTCTAAGAACCTCTTCTGAAGTCATTATATTTTTAAAACTCGGAAAGAAAAACGGTAAACGCCCAACTAAGTCTTCATCCGAATTATAAAAATGAAATCCAACATGAATTTCAAGACCTCATTTATTTTAAATTCTGAAAGGTCTGTTCATCTGCCTGAAGGCTACATATCTTGGCATATGTGTTTCGATTTAAGGTAGCTGTATAACCTAATCCTTTCACACCTCTCCAACCAAGAAGAGACTCTGACAAGAGACCACATGCAGCCGTGTTTAAATAAGTGTAATTAGAGAAAACACGAGACTAACTTGTTAATTCCTGCACATCTAGATAGGCAAAACGATGAAAATGAGGTATTTTTACATGAACCGATTCCTCTTTTAAGGAATAGAGAACGAACGTTAAAATTCACCAACTATGTTTTCAAAAACTAACAAAACGGCAAGAATTGATTCTGAACAACGGGAGCAATTTGAATACGCCAGAGCTCGAGTGATGCAGAAAAAAGGACTCATGAGGCATTTCATTGTTTTTCTAGTGGGTTCTGTATTGCTAATTATCATCAATCCAATCCTTGGTTATGGAACCGATTTCTTTATTAAGAACTGGTTTATTTGGGCCATTCTCATTTGGGCGTTCTTATTCCTAATGCATGTATTTAATGTTTTCATTATGAATTCATTTATGGGCAAAGAATGGGAGAACACGCAAATGGAGCAATTAAAAGCGAAGCAGGTTGCTAGAATTGCTGAATTAAAAAAGCAGGCAATTCAAGAAGTTACAGTTGCTGAAGTTAAAGCTGCAAAAGACATAGCAGCTTCCGAAGAAACACCAAAACGAAACAATAACCCCAATCTACTCCCTCCAGAAGAAGCATGATTACACTTATAGCAGCAGCCGGCAAAAACAATGAGCTCGGCAAAGACAATGACTTGGTTTGGCATTTACCAGACGACTTTAAAAGATTTAAACAACTTACTACGGGGCATCATATTATTATGGGTCGAAAGACTTGGGAATCCTTTCCCAGACCCCTTCCCAATAGAACCCATATTATTATTACTAGAAACAAAGCCTATGCCCCTGAAGGAGCTATCGTTGTGCACTCGCTCGACGAAGCTCTCTTAAAAGCTAGTGTTGACGAGCAAGCATTTGTAATTGGTGGTGGAGAAATATACGCCCTTGCTATGCAAGCGGGTGACAAGATTGAACTCACAAGAGTACATGGAAGTTTTGATGCCGATGCATTTTTTCCACATATAGATACCAGCGTTTGGGAATTGAGCACCGAAGGCCGTCACGAAAAAGACGAACGCCATGCCTATGCATTCACATTCGAAACCTGGGTACGAAAATAATTTCGATTGAATAATTAGTCTTATTTTTACCGCACAAAACCAACCACTATGAATGCATACGTTTTTCCAGGTCAAGGAGCTCAATTTACAGGCATGGGCCAAGATTTATATGAAGCCTCAACGAAAGCGAAGGAGCTTTTTAATCATGCCAATGACGTATTAGGATTCGACATTACCAAAATAATGTTTGAGGGAAGTCCAGAAGAACTTAAAGAAACTAAGGTTACCCAACCCGCTATTTTCTTGCACTCAACGATTCTTGCCGAAGTCATGGGTGATCGTTTTAATCCTGATATGGTTGCTGGTCATTCCTTAGGTGAAATTTCTGCCTTAGTTGCCAACCGTACAATTGCCTTCAGTGATGGTCTTAAGCTTGTTTACAAAAGAGCTCTTGCTATGCAAAAAGCATGCGAAACACAACCCTCTACAATGGCTGCTGTACTTGGATTAGAAGATGCAATCGTTGAAAAAATATGTGCTGAAACCCCTGGTATTGTTGTTGCAGCGAACTACAACTGTCCAGGACAGTTAGTGATTTCTGGAGAAATTGAAGCCGTGAATACTGCCTGTGAAGCCTTGAAAGAAGCGGGAGCACGTAGAGCGCTACTTTTACCCGTTGGTGGCGCATTTCATAGTCCATTGATGGAACCTGCAAGAGAAGAATTAGCAGCTGCTATTAAAGCCACGCAATTTACAGAGCCAGCTTGTCCAATTTATCAGAACGTTTCTACAACGGCGGTAAAAGATCCTTTAGAAATACAAAAAAACTTAATGCTACAACTTACAGCACCTGTTAAGTGGACACAAAGCATGCAAAACATGATTGCAGATGGAGCCACTAAGTTTATTGAAGTTGGACCAGGAAATGTATTACAAGGCTTAGTAAAGAAAATTGATCGCGCTTTTGAAACGGAAAAAGCTTCCTTATAAAATATGCCGACTTACATTTTTACTGCTTATAAATTTTGCCTTCTTTCATCACAAAAATAACATCTTCCATTACATCAATATTCACTAATGGATCTCCGTTTACAGCCACGATGTCTGCTAAAAATCCAGGTTCAATTTGACCTAAACTTGTTTCCATATCCAAAATTTTAGCATTTGTAAGTGTTGCAGATTGAATGGAAAACATAGGCGACCATCCTGTTTCAACCATATAGCCAAATTCTTTCGCGTTCTCTCCATGTGGAAAAACACCCGCATCGGTTCCAAAGGCAATTTTTACATTCTCTTTGTAAACCATGGCAAAAGTCTTCCGTAATTCAGCATCGATATGAAGAATCTTAGGAATAATGATCTCAGGATAATAGTTCGGAATTTTTGCCTTTTTAGCAACATAGCGACCGGCAGACAAGGTAGGAACCAAATACGTTCCGTACTGCTTCATTAATTGTGCTGTACTCTTTTTCATCAAGGAACCATGCTCAATGGTAGTTACTCCAGCTTTGATTGCCCGTTGCATACCCTCATCTCCATGAGCATGCGCAGCAACATGCATCCCATACTCTTTTGCTGTTTTTACAATTTCATTAGCCTCTTCTTGTGTAAACTGGGGATTGTGTCCATTTTTACTAACACTTAAAACACCTCCCGTGGCCGTGATTTTTATACAATCTGCACCGTTTTTATAGCGCTGTCTTACCGCTTTACGCGCATCTTCTACACTATTGATAACACCTTCAGCAGGGCCTGGATCACCCATCAAATCTTTTCTGTTACCATTTGTTGGATCTGCATGCCCTCCTGTTGTTGCTATGGCTTTTTCTGAAGTAAAAATTCTAGGACCAGGAACTTTTCCTTTGGAAATTGCATTCCGAAGCGCAACATTTACACCACTTCCACCTAAATCTCGCACCGTTGTAAATCCAGCCATTAGGGTTCTATTCGCTATTTCAGCAGCATTAAAGGCAACGTCTGCATCATTTTGCGTAAAGCCATCCAAATATTGTGTTGGGCTAGTTTCACCTTCAATATGCACATGCATATCAATTAGCCCTGGCATTACAGTTTTATCTTTTAAATCAATAATGATGTCATCCGCACGTTTTGTAGCCATGAAACCATCATTTACTGCTGTGATTTTTTTATCTTGAACAACAATGGTCTTGTTTGTTAGAACTATTCCGTTTTTAGTATCAATAACTTTTCCGCAGTGCAAAAAAGTACTTTGTGCCATACTTCCGAAGAAAACAAAAAGGCAGAGCATTGTGATAAGCTGTTTCATAATAATTGATTTAAAGATTTCTTATTTTACGCTCCCATTTCCAGGCAGATTCTAGCGCATCTTCCATGCTCTTTTCCGATTTCCAACCAAGTGACTCATTCGCTTTGGTAGTATCCGCATAAACCGAAACAACATCTCCAGGTCTTCGCGCAACAATTTTATAGTTTAATTTTTCACCTGTCACTTTTTCAAAAGCCTGAACTACTTCTAGCACACTACTTCCTCTTCCAGTCCCAATATTAAAGACTTCAAAATTACTGCTGTTATCTTCTGAAATAAGGCGTTGCATGGCTACAACATGAGCATTTGCTAGATCTACTACATGAATGTAATCTCTTACGCAACTTCCATCAGAGGTTGGGTAATCATTCCCGAATACCAACAATTGATCCCGGAGCCCTGCCGCCGTCTGAGTGATAAACGGCACTAAATTCTGTGGCACACCAACTGGAAGTTCCCCTATTTCGGCCGAATGATGGGCTCCAATTGGATTAAAATATCGCAATGCAATGGATTTTAAATCGCTAATTGCACAAACATCGCTTATAATTTCTTCACTAATTTGCTTGGTGTTTCCATAAGGAGACATCGCTTCTTTAATGGGTGCTTTTTCGGTTATTGGAAGTGAATCTGGCTCTCCGTATACTGTGCATGAAGAGCTAAATATAAAGTTGCCAATTTTGTGCTTTTCGCACTCTTGAAGTAAATATATTAGCGTATTGAGATTATTTTCATAATACAACAATGGATTTGTCATACTCTCGCCTACTGCTTTGCTTGCTGCGAAGTGAATGATTCCCGAAATATTGGTGAACCGCAGGAAAAAATCTGACACCATCTCTTTTTTTCGTAAATCCAGTTTTACGAAGGCAGGTTTAATCCCCGTAATGTTTTCAATTCTAACGGCAACTTCTTCCGTACTGTTTGAAAGATTATCAATAACAACAACTTCAAATCCAGCTTGTTGTAAAGCCACAACCGTATGTGAACCAATATAACCTAATCCTCCTGTAACAAGTATTTTATTCATATGCATTTTCTCTATAGATGGGACAACTGCTATTTGGTTGCAAAATCAATGACCGTACGGGTTATAAAGTCAATTTGCTCATCATCTAATTCTGTATGCATAGGCAATGAAATTACTTCTTGAACTAGCTGATTTGTAACCGGAAAATCTTCTTCCTTATACCTAGTATCACGATACGCCTTTTGCAGATGCAACGGTATAGGATAGTAAACACCACATGGAATACCTTTTTCGTTTAAATGTTTTGCTAACGCATCTCTATCTATTTGTAAAACACGCAAGGTATATTGATGAAATACGTGACAATCACAACTTGCACAAATAATATTTCCTGGGCTACAGGAACCTGATGGAGTGATTATGTTTTCACTCTCGGCAAAGGCTTTGTTGTACTTCTGAGCTGCTTCCCTTCTGGTTGCATTATATGCATCTAAATTCGGCAGCTTGGCACGCAGCACTGCCGCTTGAATAGAATCCAAGCGCGAATTCACACCCACAACATCATGGTGATAGCGCTCATACATGCCGTGATTAACTATTCCTCGAATACTATGGGCAAGATCATCGTCATTGGTGAAAATTGCACCACCATCTCCGTAACAACCTAAATTTTTAGATGGGAAAAACGACGTTGAACCCACATGCCCAATACCTCCAGTTTTCTTTTTAGATCCATCATTAGATGTATAATCAGCGCCTATCCCTTGCGCATTATCTTCAATTACATACAAATTATGTTCCTTGGCTATTTCCATAATAGCATCCATATTGGCCGCTAAACCAAAAAGGTGCACCGGTACAATCGCTTTTGTTTTTGGTGTAATTGCTTTGCGAATAGCATCAATATCTATATTGAAATTAATGGGATCTACATCAACTAAAACTGGCGTTAGCTGAAGCAAGGCAATCACCTCTACAGTAGCCGCAAATGTAAAATCTACTGTGATCACTTCATCTCCAGGTTTTAGACCAAGACCCATCATTGCTATTTGTAACGCATCTGTACCATTGGCACACGGAATAACATGCTTAACACCTAAATAAGCCTCAAGCTCTGCTTGAAAAGCATGAACTTCAGGACCATTTATAAAGGCAGTAGATTCTATCACCTCCATTACCGAAGTGTTTACTTGGTCCTTTATATGTTCATATTGACCTTTAAGGTCCACCATTTGTATTTTTCTCATGTATTTTTTCTGAAAAGTGATAACTCTTGGTAAAAATACAAAAATTGAATTCTGCTAGCAATGGAAAGTTCGGAATAGTCTTTAATCTGAATATTTGTATAATAAACTGCACTACAAAGATGCGTCTGTTTGTCAAATTCTCCTATTTATTACTAATTTAGCCACTTATGACGCTTTTTTACAATCTACTCACTTATGTAGTTACAGCACTTTTATGGATCGCGCAGTTCTTTAGCAAGAAGTTGCGACTATTTATGTCTGGAAGGAAGCAGAGCTTTAACATCCTTGCAGAAAAAATATCCCCCAATGACCAGACCATATGGTTTCACTGCGCCTCTTTGGGCGAATATGAGCAGGGAATCCCAATCATGGAAGCGGTTAAGACACAATATCCTGAGTATAAAATCCTCGTAAGCTTTTTTTCTCCTTCTGGATACGAGATTAAAAAGAACAGTCCGGTGGCAGACGCTGTGGTATATCTTCCAATGGACACCAAGAAAAACGCTGCGAAATTCATAAAGCTTGCAAACCCATCCATGGCTTTGTTTGTGAAATATGAATTCTGGCCAAACTATTTGCTTGAACTACATGCAAGGGCCATCCCAACGGCCCTCATTTCCGGGCTATTCAGAGAAAATCAGATATTTTTCAAATCTTATGGAGGCTTTATGCGCAAAGCCTTAAAAACATTTGATCATCTATTCGTACAAGACGCGAATTCTGAAGCGTTAATTCACTCCCTGAAAATAGATGCCGTTTCTATTAGTGGTGACACTAGATTTGACCGCGTATCACATCAAATTGAGCAGGACAATAGCCTTGATTTTATGGAGGAATTTACAGAAAACTCTATATGCATCGTGTGTGGAAGTACATGGAGTGAGGATGAAAATGTCTTATTACGATATATAAATACGGCTCCTAAACATGTAAAATTTGTAATTGCACCACACAAAATAGACTCTAGGAAAATACTCGATTTAAAGAATAAAATAAGCAAGTCTACTATTTTGCATTCTGAGCTTAACTTAGAAGGCACACCTGGATCAATTTCAGCGCATGATGTTTTAATTATAGACATGGTTGGTCTTCTTACCAAGATTTACAGCTATGCAAATATTGCTTATGTTGGCGGCGCGGTTGGGAAAACTGGGCTTCATAACATATTGGAACCTGCAACATTTGGGGTTCCAATTATAATTGGCGATAATTATGACCAATTTCCTGAAGCTGAAAGACTCAGGTGTTTAGCGGGTCTATTTTCAATTGATGATGAAGCGGGTTGCACCGAAATACTAACAAAGCTCGTTGAAGATTCAAAGTTTAGAGAGAAAACGGGGATGATTTCGGAACATTTTGTGAATAGCAATACGGGAGCCACTGCAAAGGTTATAGATTACATTTCAAACGTATTACCTAAGAAATAAATCAAACACTCACTGCCTGATTCAAATACCTTCGGAAGGGCAACAACTCGCGATAAACGTCAACAACCTTTTTTTCAAAATCCGACTTAAACACTGAATCTCGTTCCAGATAATGAACCACAGCAAAGGACTTCCTTCGCAATAAATTAATATGCGGATGATCTTGATAAAACCCTCTTGGCGCAGTCTTTAAAGGCTTATCTACTAGTAAGGAGCCGAACATTTTTTTGAAACTTGGTCTGTTTAAAATTTCTTTCAACGCTTCGCCATTGTAGTCAATTGCCTCGCGAATACTGCGTAATACCTTGGACTCAGGGTGCCAATAACCGCCTCCCATATATGTTTCTGAAAGCCCGAATTCCATATAAAAATCTCCCTGTTTACTTTTTTGATCCAAACCTGCGCTAAAATGATCTTTATAAATTGGCTTGGTTGGGTGGAACATTAGGTTATTATTAATCCTATTTATTGCCTTTTTTCCCGAAGTATCAAAATAATCGTCATCAATTTCAGCAAATCGATCATTCATCTTTTCCAACCATGAAATATAAAAATCCCGAATGGCATAATACTCCTTTCGGTGCATATCCATCCATTCTTTGTTGTTATTCTTATTAAGGTCTGAAAGGAATTGGTATAATTCAGGAAAACCCATCTTAGGTATTAAGGTTATTAATCTGGCCTTTTAAATCTTCCATAGACTGTTGCAACTGTCGAAGTAAATTGCTCTCTGAGGGCTCATCGATTCCGAAAGTTAGTTTGCTATTAACTAACCAAAGTTCTTGAATATTGTGAATAGGCACATCAATTGGCAAATACTCTGGATTTAGAGAAATTAGACGGACTTTATCTGGTGCGTTAGGCACTTTCTGCAACTTTTTGACAAGCACAGAATCATGTAAAACAACAATATAAATTTTACTATCTGTAGCCTCGGCAATACTTGGAACCGCGCGCCCAAGCACCCATTCGTTGGGTCTAATATTAGGCAGCATACTATCTCCCTCCACTTGGAACCCACGATACGTTGCATTTCGATACTGTGGCAATGGAATATTAAATGCGGGTAGTGTTTCATACCAATCAACATCTTGAATGTTATGAGGATATCCCGCTGCGGCTTTCTGATTTACAAGAGCGATAATATCGTTCTTTCCAATATCTAGAGTAACTACTTTCGGACTAACGTCTCCTCCATTAATGTCGACCAATTTTGTATAGCTATCACCAAAAAGCCACAGCGGATTTATCTGAAACCGCTTCAACAATTCCATGACAATTTTGCCAGAAATTTTTGTTTTTCCTCTTTCGATATCTGCTGTAGTAACACCAATTTCTAGCAGTTCAGCAAAAGACTGTTGCGTAAAGCTAAGTTCTTCCCGAACTTTTTTAAACCGTCTTGCCTCAATTGATAGTTTCGTATCCATAGTCAAATATAGTACAATTTGGAATATTTCCAAATTTTAAGCAATATCTTTATTTTAATGGAAATTTTCCTATAAATGCCTAATCAGCCTTTTTAAAATCCATTTAACACTGTTTCACATGCATCGTGTCGAAAATTCGCCTAATTATCCGAGGTAAAGACCTGTTACTCAATAAAAAATAGCTATATTTAGATATTAACAACCTAAACCAATTGACGATGAAAAAATTATTTCCCACTTTATTAGCTTTAGCACTAGTAATATCAATCTCTTCTTGTAGAGAAACAGTAGACAAAGCACAAGATGCAGCCGACGGTGCTGGTGATGCAATTGAAAACGCAGCTGATTCAGCTGGCGATGTTATGGACGCAGCAGAAGATGCTATGGACGCAACTGAAGCAGCGGCTGAAGACGTAATAGAGGCAGCTGAAGACGCAGTAGAAGAAGTTATGAAAACCTCTACAGACAGCAACTAGTCTAGTAGCTTAAAATTAAAGAGCCTCTTTGATCTATTCAAGGGGGCTTTTTTTATGGGACAAAAATTATTATTAATACGCTTAAACAGATTCAAAAAAAATTCAAGAATACCGATCAAAAGAGCCGCTAATAATTCACAAAAAATTCAGTAATGATTTGTGAAAAACCCCCTCTTAAATCAATTTTAATTTTTTCTGAAAATTATCTCTAAAAGTTCTTTGAGGTTTTTACAAAAGTTATAGATTTGCAACCGCTTCGGAAACGAAGTACGTTCATTTAAAACCGCGAAAATAGCTCAGCTGGTAGAGCGCCACCTTGCCAAGGTGGAGGTCGCGGGTTCGAATCCCGTTTTTCGCTCAATCAAGATCCATTTTGTATCTTTGGATTGTAAAAGCTACCTGCTGAAGTGGTGGAATTGGTAGACACGTTGGACTTAAAATCCAATGTCCATTAGGACGTACGGGTTCAAGTCCCGTCTTCAGTACAGATGAGAAAAAGCCGTATCGCAAGATGCGGCTTTTTTGTTTTTCAGAAACCGTGAAACTTTAGTTTCGAAAGGTTGGAGAAAAACAAAAAAGGAGACTGCGAAGCAGGCGTGGCTTTTTCTCTCAAGATGTTGAGACGTGACTCGCCGACTTAAAAGGAGGCACGTCCCGTCCTCAGTAATAACCGTGCGACCTTCGCAAGATTGTCTCACGTTTTATTCAAAACACCTTCTAAACCATTGGTTTTCTTATAGATATAACCACACCTTTCTTTAAATTTTGGAGTCCGATACTTTAATGCAACAAATTCTATTTTTCACTCAAATATCGAACTCATCAACTTATTTTTAACTGAAACATTCACTTCTTCGAAGAAAGTATCTAAATTTTGCGCTAATTCCAATCCAAACTCTATGTATTCGGTTAAATATTTTTCATAATCGTTGAGGTTTTATAGTGGTCTTTTAATACAATTTCAAATAAAATACAAACTTTATCTGACGGCTTCAGCCTTTCAAACAATGATATTAGTTCTGTATTTTAAAACACTCACTATATCCTTTTCTTGGGGTACAATTGTAGTAATAGTGCGTTGCTACCTGCTTTACTTTTAGATCCGCTTCCCGTAGGGTTTTCTCCGCATTTTATGCACTCTAAATGACCTCGTAGGTATAAGGCGTAACTCTGTTTATTAGGTTTTTGTTTGTATTTCGACTTTAGCCCCAAATGGATACTGAACTTTATTGAATATGTAAACGTCAATAATGGCTTTATGTAATCCGTTTACGATTCGTTCAGGTTCGTCTTTATATGCTGGGACTTTTGTGCTACCTGTTTAAATTAAATTTTTGAAGATTTGACATATTAAGTAATTCGTTTTGCTATTACAAACCAGTGTTAACAAGTCAAATAATTCTTTAATTACTGGTGCTGATATAGGCTGGTTTTTATTTTTTTAAATTTAACAAAATCAATAAGTAAGTATACCAGTCCTGTCGGTATAATAACAAATATCAATGGATTTGCCTTGTAAGCCTCAGCTATCTCAAACCCTGCCAATTTTATTAATGCTGTTGTTAAACCACACCCTGGGCAAGTAAAACCAAATATTGTTTTCCAAATACAAGGAATACAGATATCAATGTCAAGGAATAATTTAACCAAAACAGAAACTAAAATATAACCACCAACAATGCTTGCAATTTTATTGCTCCATAAATAATTTAAAACAAGAGAGAATAATCTAAGCATTTTTTACCGGATTGCCTTGTGCATCTTTAAAATCAACCGTTATAATAATTATAAAATTAATAAGTGCCCAAATACCACAACCAATGAGAGTAAGCAGTTGGACAATACCTACCCCAGCATGACCTGTGTAAAAT
>JBLHGH010000031.1:0-14306 GCA_047615425.1 Candidatus Latescibacterota bacterium | reverse complement strand
CTTAGGCACTTCCAAATAATTACTTCCTTCTACTTCGGAATAGTGAAAATCAAAAAAGCCAGTATACGTCTTCAAATTTTTGTTTCCCTCTAAAAACTGAGCCGATGCGCTCGAAATTCCAAAGAAAACAAGAACGCAGATAATTAAATAGTTTTTCATAGTATGACCTTTACAAAGTGTGCAGTGGCTAAATCTAGCAAAAATAATCGAGTTATATGATTGAATGAATTAATGAGTGAGTGAGTGAGTGAATGAATTAATCATTGAATGATTGAATGTATTTAACATCGTGCTTTCAAAACCCAGCATCCAACGCCCGACTACGTGCTTCGGTCCTAGGCCTCCGGGCTTCAAGCTAAATACTTCCATCATCATTAATTTATATCCGTTATATTTCAACAACAAAAACATTAGTTCTATTTTTACGGAAACTTTTACACTTTGATTACAAACGACCAACTCCAAGACCTCAGTGCTCGCCTTGATGCCCTAAGGCAATATCTTTGACATTGCAGGCAAACAAATAGAAATCACGAACGACGAAGAAAAAACCTTCGACCCTAATTTTTGGAACAAGCCACAAGAGGCTGAAGCATTTATGAAAGTGCTTCGGAATAAAAAAAAGTGGGTTATAGATTACGACGCGGCCGTCAACTTATTTGAAGATGCCGAAGTCATCTATGAATTTTTCAAAGAAGGTGAAGGCTTAGCCGAAAACGTAGAAATGAGGTATAACAAAACCTCAGATGCGATTGAAGCGCTAGAGTTTAGAAATATGCTCAGCGAGGAAGGAGATGATTTAAGTGCTGTACTACAGATCACAGCTGGCGCAGGTGGGACCGAAAGTTGCGACTGGGCAGAAATGCTCATGCGCATGTACCTAATGTGGGCAGAAAAAAACGGATACAAAGTAAAAGAGCTTAACTTCCAAGCAGGCGATGTAACGGGAATAAAAACGGTAAGCATAGAAATTGAAGGTGATTTTGGATTTGGCTGGCTCAAGAGTGAGAACGGCGTGCACCGCTTAGTACGCATCTCCCCTTTCGACAGTAATGCAAAAAGACATACAAGTTTTGCGAGTGTTTATGTGTATCCATTGGTGGATGATTCTATTGAAATTGACATAAATTCGGCCGATATTTCATGGGACTTCGCCCGAAGTGGTGGCGCCGGAGGACAGAATGTGAATAAGGTGGAAACCAAGGCGATCTTAACCCACCACCCTAGCGGAATTGTGATTCATAATTCTGAAACGCGTTCTCAATTAGAAAATCGAGAAAAGGCGATGCAAATGCTAAAATCACAACTCTATGAGATTGAACTTCGGAAGCAACAGGCACAGCGTGATGAAATTGAAGCAGGTAAAATGGCTATTGAATGGGGCTCACAGATTAGAAACTATGTCCTCCATCCATACAAGCTTGTAAAAGATGTTAGAACAGGTCATGAGACCGGTAACGCAGATGCCGTTTTGGATGGGCAAATCGATGGTTTTCTGAAAGCTTTCCTAATGAAGTCAGGCCAGAAAGAAAGCAGCAATGAACTCTAATAATCACAAAACAAAGCACATAGTTATTGATATCATGGATGATCCTAGATAGTTTGAAACTTGGGGAGATCCTAAACATCAAAATATTCCCCTCATGGCGAATGTGCTTGAGCCTATGGGAATCGTGTATGCCAATTTATATGCCAAAGGCACTACCTATACAATACCAGGGGAATACCGCCATAATAAAAGGACGGACATACTGTTGAATTGACTACACTTGTTGTGGATGAATCTGAATTTTATTCCGAATAAAGAATCGCAATTAGTTTCGTACTTTTGGCCCAAGCCTATTCAACTTGAAACCAGCAACTGTATCCCAACTTAAAAAGGAATTGACCTATCGTTCTTCGGAAGAACTAGAGGCCTTATGCCTTCGATTGGCACGTTTTAAACTGGAAAACAAGGAACTTCTCACCTATTTGCTATTTGAAAGCGAAGACGATGCCTCTTATATCAGAGCAATTAAAGCCGAAGTAGATGAGCAGCTTTCAGAAATAAATACGAGCAGTTACTACTTTATTAAGAAGAGTGTTCGAAAAGTGCTTCGTACTGTTAAAAAATACATACGGTATACACAAAACAAAGAGACTGAAGTGGAGCTCCTCCTCTATTTTTGCGAACAGCTGAAAGACTTTACACCTTCGATAAAAAGAAACATCACACTTGTTAATTTATATGAAAGACAACTCCTTTATATAGAAAAGAAAATTAATGTGCTACATGAAGATTTACAATACGATTACAAAATTGAATTAGAAGAACTAGCACTTTAAAACAGTCATGATCACAATTTATCACAACCCACGATGCAGCAAGTCAAGAGAATGCCACTTAATTCTAAGTGATGCGAAAAAGGACATCGAAGTAATAAATTATTTAAAAACTCCATTTTCCGAAGAAAAACTAACCGAGATTATTAGTTTTTTAGGAATCTCACCTTTGGAACTTGTTCGTACAAATGAAACCATCTGGAAAGAAAATTTTAAAGGTAAAACTCTTAGCGATGGCACAATTATCAAGGCGATGTTAGCAAACCCTAAATTAATAGAAAGACCTATTGTGGTTTTCGGAAAAAACGCCATTATCGCGCGCCCGCCAGAAAAGGTTCTCGCCTTTATTTCTTAACTAATTTTTCATTTATTTTAACAGGAAATTGGCATGGCCAATCGACTGCTCTGTATAATTTCGTCATCAAAGAACATAAAAGTCGCTCAATGAAACACCAACTATTTGCATTATTGATCTTAGTAAGTATGATGACCTTTGCACAAGCCCCCCTTAATGCTGCTGCTCGTGATGTTATGGTAAAAGGGCAAGTACTTGAACAAGAAACAAATTACGCCTTAGAATACGCAACTGTTTCGTTTACCAATCCGCAAGGAAAAATTGTAACCGGAGGAATTACAGACACTAAAGGAAATTATAGCATCCGAGTACCTGCTGGTATGTATACTGTGAAATTTGAGTTTATTTCATATGAGTCGAAAAGTTTGACCAACCAACGCTTATTTAAAAACACAACACTGCCTGCAGTTTCGTTAGCAATAGATTCTGAGAGCTTAGATGAAGTAGTTGTGCGTTCTGAGACAACGGAAGTACAAATCCGACTTGATAAAAAAATATACAATATTGGTAAAGACCTTACTACTAGTGGAGCCACGGTAAGCGATGCCTTAAATAATGTCCCTTCGGTTACTGTTGATGTAGATGGCGCTATCGCCTTACGTGGAAACGAAAACGTTCGTATTCTTATAAATGGCAAACCAAGTGCCATTGCAGGGTTTGGATCTACAGATGCCCTGAGACAACTCCCTGCTGAGGCAATTGAGCGTGTGGAAGTAATAACAAGTCCGTCTGCCCGATATGACGCTGAAGGAACAGCTGGTATCTTGAATATTATTCTTCGGAAGGAGAAAACATTAGGACTCAATGGGCAAGTATCTATTACAGCAGGAAACCCTACTCAGGCTGGTATTTCAAACAATATAAACCTGCGTACCGATAAATTTAACATATTTAACACCATAGGCTACCGTTATAGTGATGCCCCAGGAAATGCGTTCTTTGATAATCGCTATTTTGATCGTACGGTAGATGACTCGATCGTTGAACCAACATTTGACCGAACCATTGAGGGTCGTGATTATGACCGACTTAGAAAAGGGTTTAACACCTTGTTTGGGGTAGAATACTATCTTAGTAAGAATTCGTCTTTAACAGCCACCGGTTTTCTTAGATTAGGAAATAATGAAAGCGAAACGGTTAATGTAACTAGAGATTTTAAGCCCACCAACACCAACATATCATCTCGCAATCGAACAGAGTTAGAATCTGAAGAAGATACAAGTTATCAATTGGCTTTAAATTATGTGAATAACTTAGACGATAGCGGACACAAGCTTACCATTGATTTTCAATACGAAAGTGACGAAGAAACAGAAATATCTACTATTTCAGAAATAAACACTTTTCCTGGTAATGAAGTCCTACCCAGTGAATTAATTACGGCGATTGAGAATCAAACTGAATACTTAGCACAAGCTGATTATGTGCTACCAATTGGTGTAAATGCGCAGTTTGAAGCAGGTTTCCGTGGAAAATACCAAGAAACTATTACCGATTATGAGCTTCTTGAAGAGATTGAAACATCAAACATTTTTGAGCTTAATAATGATATTTCTAATGTCTTTACTTATAACGAAAATGTCAATGCGCTGTATACGCAATACGGCAATAAATACGGAAAGTTCTCTTTCTTGTTAGGACTTCGAATGGAAAACACACAACTGAAAGGCGATGTTGCTACCGATGTTGATACCAATGACGAAGTAGATTTGAATTTTGACAAGAACTATACAGGACTATTCCCAACAGTTAACGTCACCTATGAGTTAGCTGAAAATGAAAATATCACCTTGGGGTATAACCGAAGAATTAACAGACCTCGAGGCTATTTCATTAATCCGTTTCCATCACGTTCAAGTGAAGCGAATGTTTTTCAAGGAAATCCGGATTTAGACCCAGCATATGCCAGTGCTTTTGATTTGGGGTATTTGAAACGTTGGGGAAGAAAAATAACCCTAACATCTTCTGTATATTATCAATATGAAACCGATGCTTTCTCTCGAGTGCAAGAAGACACAGGACTTCAAACAGACAATGGAATTCCAATTATTAGAACAATCCCTATAAACTTAGCAACTAATAAGCGCGTTGGTTTTGAAGGTGGGTTGCTATACAATCCTAAGAAATGGCTACGTCTTAATGGTAGCTTCAATTATTTTAAATTTGAAACAGAAGGAAGCTTTAATGGGGTTGACTATGGAACCAATGATAATAGTTGGTTTGCCCGTTTTAGTTCGAAAGTAACATTACCCGCAGAAATAGATTGGCAAACTACAGCCTTCTATCAAGGTCCACGGAACAACGCACAAACTACTAGTGAAGGAATCTTGTCTCTTAATCTTGCTGTCAGTAAAGACGTCCTAAAGAACAATGGAACCATTGGTTTGAATGTAAGTGATCTTTTAAACTCACGTAAAAGGAAATCGGTTACCACTACAGACACTTTTACTAGTGAAAGTGAATTTCAATGGAGACAAAGGTCTATTACAATGTCTTTCACCTATCGTCTGAATCAGAAAAAGCAACGTGAACGTCCAGAACGAGGCAGTGGTGGCGGTGATTTTGAAGGATAGGCAATTAGGTGCCCAAACAAAAAAGACCTCGCAAATTCGAGGTCTTTTTTGTATATGGTTAAATCGACTGTTTATTCTTCCAGTTCGACTTTCTTAGCCGCACGTTTCATTTTCCAGTTCTCCAATAATTGACCACCAATCCAAAAAGGAATGATCGATACTAAGAAAATCATTAACCAGAAACCAATGGTTAATATTGTTAAGAATGCTAAAAATCCTAGGTATTGGTCAAAATCAAACATAATAAACGTGTTTTGGTTACTGCAAAGATAAATTGAATTTTTCAAAAATAATAACAGATTTCAAAAATAATAACAGATTTTAAAAATCTTATACAGATTTGGAAACACTAAGTTCAAGACCTAAAAACTTCCTTTTTAGCTCATAAAAAAGTACCTTTGTAATACTGAAAAAAGCATACTATGGACTACCGAATTGAAAAAGATACGATGGGCGAGGTACAAGTGCCAACCGATAAACTTTGGGGTGCTCAAACAGAGCGCTCACGTAATAATTTTAAAATAGGTACGCCAGCATCCATGCCTTTGGAAATCATTTATGGTTTCGCATATTTAAAGAAAGCCGCAGCCTATACCAATTGTGACCTTGGTGTCCTTTCCGCAGAAAAAAGAGACTTTATAAGTCTTGTATGTGATGAAATACTAGCAGGACAGCATGATGATCAATTTCCATTGGTGATTTGGCAAACAGGAAGCGGTACGCAAAGTAATATGAACGTCAATGAAGTTATTGCTAATAGAGCGCATCAATTGGCAGGCAAAGCGATTGGGGAAGGTGAAAAAACATTAACTCCAAACGATGATGTTAATAAATCACAATCGTCTAATGACACCTTTCCTACAGGGATGCATATTGCGGCTTATAAAAAACTCATCGAAACAACGTTGCCAGGTATTGAACAATTACATGAGACCTTGATTAAAAAATCAAACGACTTTTCAAGTTGTGTGAAAATTGGCAGAACGCACTTGATGGACGCTACTCCTCTTACGCTTGGTCAAGAATTTAGTGGTTACGCATCACAACTAGAGCACGGGATTCAAGCCTTAAAAAATACACTTCCACATCTTTCTGAGTTGGCGCTTGGAGGAACCGCTGTGGGTACTGGAATTAATACACCTAAAGGTTATGCTATTAAAGTGGCACAGTTTATTGCAGACTTCACTGAATTACCATTTATAACTGCTAAAAATAAATTTGAAGCCTTAGCTGCACATGATGCTATTGTAGAATCACATGGGGCCCTTAAACAATTGGCTGTTTCATTAAACAAGATTGCAAACGACATCCGGATGCTCGCCAGCGGGCCAAGAAGTGGTATTGGAGAAATTAGCATACCTGCGAATGAGCCTGGCTCTTCAATAATGCCAGGGAAAGTTAATCCTACCCAATGCGAGGCTCTTACAATGGTATGCGCTCAAGTAATTGGAAATGATATGGCTATCACGGTTGGTGGAATGCAAGGACATTATGAATTAAACGTCTTTAAACCTGTAATGGCAGCAAATTTTCTGCAGTCTGCTCAATTAATAGGAGATGCCTGTGTTTCATTTGATATCCATTGTGCGTCTGGTATTGAAGCGAATGAAGAAGTAATTAAAAGACAGTTAAACAATTCGTTGATGTTAGTAACGGCACTGAACACCAAAATTGGTTACTACAAATCGGCCGAAATAGCAAACACTGCTCATAAAAACGGAACTACACTAAAACAAGAGGCTGTTCGACTAGGCTATCTTACGGCAGACGAATTTGACGCTTGGGTAAAGCCTGAGGAAATGGTAGGCGAATAACACTATATAATCACATATTTATTGGCAATAAATTAGCTTCTCTTCTGAAAACAGCATTATCTCTGTTTCAGGACACCCCTACCTTTGTTTTTAATCTTTTTATCGATTAAATACATATTTATTAGATAAAGTGTAAAAATTTAGTATATTTGAATTCCTAAATTTTTAAACCTACATATAATGAGACTATCAATTATGCCCCTCGTATTGAGTCTTTTTGTTGCCTTTTCCGTCTACGGAAAAACAATGAATACCGAACGAGAACATGCTACAGCAAGCATCAAAACTACTGATGTTAAGTCGATTACTAAGAAAATAAGTAACCAAACAACAGATTTAAAATTAAAAGAAAGTAGTGCATCCGAAACGGACGTTAAGCGCAGGTCTGCTACAACTTCGAACACCGCTATTGAACACACGGAAATAGAAGAAAATCTCACTAATGACGAAAAATCCTACAAAAATGTCATTGCACTCTCAGATGATTCATTTAAAAATGTTCAAGAAAAAACTTATTCAGAGGCTTCAATAGCCCTTAGCGGTAAGTCACTTTTTAAACAGGGATTCTTTTATGGATTGGCACTTATGGTTGTTTTATTAAACTTTATCTGCTATTTCCTTTTTGACGAGAAGATTTTCGTGCTTTATTCTATAGCATTGGCATCAGTAACGCTGGTTCTATTTAACAATGACGGTTTACTATCACTTTTCAATCTAGACACCATTGAAAATGGTTTTATCACAGAATCGGTGTTATTATCCTTGGCGGTGAGTGCTGGTGCAGTATTTGCGCAAAAGTATCTCAATATAGCCGAATTCTACCCAAGACTTAAATGGATTACAACACTATTATTTGTATCCGCAAGTCTTCTAATCTTCACGGCCTGGGCAACAAAGAGTATGGAAATTGTAATTGCAGCTCACACACTACTCTTCACAATTCTTATTATGTATTTTGGCGCCGGTGTATCGCTTTTCAATAGAAAAAACTACGCTAAGTTTTATGTGATTGCGGCGAGTATACCTTTACTGTTTGCAGTTGATTTTTATGTATTTAAGCCATTAGGTTTCCATTTCTTATTTACTGAAACGGTACATCTTAAATTTGCCTTATTTGCTGAAATGATAATCCTTACCTACGCAATTATGTTCCGGATGAAGGCAATAAAGGAAGAGCATATTATACGTCAAACTGAAATGCGAATATTCATAAAACGTCAGGAATCCATGAGTAGACACAATGTTGAAAAGCTTATGGAAGATATGTACTTAGAGAACCTAATTATGCATTATGACTTGGACGGACTTGAAATCAAACTCCTCCAGTATATTTCAGAAGGAAAAGAAAATGAAAAAATTGCGCGCAAGCTCAAAATGTCTGAAGAGGAGATTGATGACTTAACCAAGGAGTTATATCAAAAGCTTGAAATTAGCGAACATATCCAAGAGGATTACAACATTGTAGAATCCCAACCAGATTTTATTTATAATTAATCCCCAGACTAGGTTTAAAATCTAATCAACTATTATTCTTATATTTTGATAAAAAGGATGAGCGAAAGCTTATCCTTTTTTTTTGTAGTATTTCGAATATCTGAAATAAGAGAAAAAACTTAAGCCAACAAAAAAGGCTATCATCCAATACAAAAAGGCTGGCGTTACTGGCGCATCTCCATTGGCATATGAATGTAACCCCGTTAGATAAAAATTAACTCCAAAATAGGTCATCATAATAGATGCATAGGCAAAAATTGCCATGACATTAAATAACCACCGTCCTCTTAATCCCGGCACTAAACGCATGTGTATTACAAAGGCGTAGACCATTATACTAATAAGCGCCCAAGTTTCTTTTGGATCCCAACCCCAATACCTACCCCAACTCTCATTAGCCCATTGTCCTCCTAAAAAGTTTCCAATGGCGAGCATTACGAGACCTACAGTTAAGGCCATTTCAGTAATAAGCGTAAGTTCCTGTATATATAGGTCAATTTTGACCTTATTAGTCTTCGTTGTAAGTAGCATGAGTAACAATGAGGTAGTCCCTAGAATCATTCCCAACGTAAATGGACCGTAACTTGCCACAATTACTGCTACGTGTATCATTAGCCAGTAACTATCTAAAACGGGCTGTAAATTTGCTATAGCAGGGTCTAACCAACTTTGGCTTGCTACCCAAAGAATGATAGCCGCAACGAAAGCTGTGGAAGCAATCGTCAAATCACTTTTTCTACCGAATGCTAATCCGAAGAAAACCGTAGCCCAAGCTACATAAATTATAGATTCATAGGCATCACTCCAAGGCGCATGACCACTAATATACCAGCGCATTACGAGGCCCGCTGTCATTAAAATGAACAATATCCAAATGAAGTATTTACAAATCTTCACGAAGGCATTAATGATCCGTCCCGACTTAAATATCTGTATTATTATAAATACAAACATTAGTATTCCTAACATCCCAAAATAGCGGTATAGCTTGTTGAAAATATCGGCTTTGTTATATATTATTTCGGCTTTGACTTTGTTTTCTGAGGGCAATACAAAGCTACCGTACTTTTTCTGGTAACCATGCATTAAGCCTAACACCTCATCCGCTTTGGTATAATCGTTTGTCTTTCTCGCATTACGTAAACTCTCAAAGTAGAGAGGCAATACGCTCCGTGTGAAAAGAGAGTCTTTACCCGTGATTCGACCTTCATCCAATTCTGGATATGAAACCCATAAGTCATTGGAATCCCCTGGAACAGGAAAAATCTTTAATATACTTCCACTTAAAGCCTGATTAAGCAGATAGACTTTCTCATACGTCTTAATTAAATCTTTTTGAATTTGATTTGGTGTATTGGTATTTGTAGCCTCCTGTAAATATGGATCTAATTTATTATTACCTCGTGCATCGAAAAGATCTAAAAGTTTAATCCGTGAGGAGCCTTTCTCAGCACCTACGATCTTTCTAATACTATCATTTTGCCATTTTACTGCTATTAGCGGGGTTTCAACCCAAAGCCTAGGAAACTCAATCATAGAAAGAAAAACCTGATTGGGATCTAAGCCTTCGTAAGAATTTCTTTTGCTCACTTTACGCAGTAATTCACTACCAAACGTATTAATAGGCTTCATTCTACCATCATCCTGAATAATTAGCTTTGAGAACTTAGCGGCATGCTCAGGGCTTACTGCATTCGCCTTAATAATGGAATCGATTTGAGCTTTTGGTGTCGAAGAATGGATAGCGCTTGATGCTCCTTGTCCGAAACCAGAAAGTCCAATAAACAAGGTGATCAGGGTTAGTATTTTGCTTTTCTTTTCTTTTATTTTATCCAATGCCTTCTCAAGTGATTTGAAGCGTGTATGCCTATCGAATAATATTGCCATAAGTCCGAAATATAGCATGAAGTACCCAATATAAGTAATCCACGTGCCAGCACGATCATGATTCACGGCTAGTATGGTCCCTTTCTCGTCAGGGTCAAAACCAGACTGAAAAATACGATAGCCTTTATGGTCCAATACATTATTCATGAAAATTTCAATATCAAAAGATTCTGTTTCTGAATCATTTACAGACACTTTACTTTTGAAAGCTGAATACCCTTTCGTTGTCCCAGGGTATTTATCAGCAATGAAATCATTTAATGTTATACTGAATGGTAAGTCCAATTTCCTCGAACCATAAGACAGGTAAACCTTTAAACCACCTACTTCAACTAACTCTGGATCCGGCAAGGAACCCTTTCCTCCTAGCAATTCAACAGTTTTAGTTTCACCATCGCTAATAACGTCAACAATAAGCGCATTCTGGTTAGTCTTCTCCCCCTCTGGAGCTTTCACTACTCCGTAATACCCCTTTGTTACCGGTTCTGGCACAACAAAAGCCATATCCGCCATTTGATACAAAGAACGAAGCATCAAAGGCTGAACACTATCTTTTACTACCAAACCGCGTTTCTGATCAGCCATTCGCATATATTCGCCTTCAAAAGGAGAATTTATTTGATAAGAACCGTCAGCTTCAGAATAACTAATGTTTATTGCGCCTTGTGTAGGGTTATTTACTGAAAAAAGTATATTATGAATATCAGTCACAGCACCTAGTTTCAACCAATGATCATGTCTGTTCCCATCCCCAGCTTCAACTATTTTTAAATAAGAATCTCCTGTTTCTGAAATCACCAGATCTTCTTTCGCATTAGCAATAAAGCCTCTATAACTAACAGTAATAGGCTGCTCATTATAATCTGTTTTAAGAGTAAAGTCGTTATCCAAACGCTCTGACAAACGCAATGCCTTTGTAGTGAAATTTCGTCTTTGTGCAACGCCTTCAACCATATAATCTCCGTCTATCATCCCCTTTAAATACGGTTGTTCAGAAAGCATATAGCTCTCTGTAGCTCCTTCGCGTATATGCATTACGCCTTCATAACCGATATATCGGGTGACAAAGGCTCCAATAAGAATTAATATGAATGAAAGGTGCAATGTAAGTGTTGCCCATTTCTCTTTTCTGTGCAATCTAAACCTGAATATATTCCCTACAAAATTAATCACAAAAACAACCATGATGGCTTCAAACCACCAAGCGTTATAAATAAGCTCCCTTGAATAAGGCGTTGGTGATGTTTCAGAAGAAGCATCAAGAAAGGTTCCAACAGCCATGGCAGTGGCAAAAACTATAAATAAAGTAGCGGTTAATCGTGTAGAAAAAAGGATTGCGGCAAGTTTCTTTTGCATGCTGGCTATTTTTGTGCAAATTTAGTCAATTGCCATCATATTTTCTAGATAAATAGTAGTAGAAATTGTTAGGAAACTATCTTCCCTTTCGAACGCGCCTCAAATATCTTTAGATGAATGAAAGTCCCCATATTTCTCGCTCTGTTCTTTGCTATTTGTGCTACTTCCCCATCAAACATATCATCAATGGTCTGATACCATAAGTTCAACCAGTGTCCAAAATGCAAAGCGCCGATAGCACCCTCGTTTGCTTCATCTACGGCAACGTGCTTACCAATAGGATCTCCAGTGTAGGTTTTTTTGAAGAAAAGATTGCTCTCCCAAAAATTGGTGAGGTGATCAAAATGTTCATCCCAATTTGAAATCGCATTATTAAAAATATCTCCTAAGAGTTCGTCTTGACGAACCTTTCCGTAGAAGTTGGTTACTAATCTGAATATGTCGTCTCGAGAAACTATATCATTCTTTTTCATGTCAAAATCTTCTACTACAAAGATACGATGCAACAGGGTATTTTAGCTTTAAAAATTTAGTAACTTCGCTATATGATTCGTGTTATTTTATTAGGTTTTGGACATGTTGGAAGCAATTTATTTAATAGCATAAATGATGGCTCCAATCTATCTGTAATTCAAATATTTACCAGAAATAAAATTGACAAGAAGGATTGCCCATTGGGGGCTGAATGCATCACAAATCTGGAAGCCCTCAAAGAGGCAGATGTTTATATCATCGCAATTCCTGATGATGCCATTTCAAGCTTTTCGAATAGTTTGCCTTTGAAAAATAAACTTGTAGTGCATACCTCGGGAAGTGTTCTAATGACAAAGCTCTCTGCGCAGCATAGAAAAGGTGTATTCTATCCGTTACAGTCCTTTACAAAATCACATGTGGTTTCATTTGCTGAAATTCCAATTTGCATTGAAGCTGAGGACTCACAGGATCTGGCACTGCTTCGAAAACTAGGAGAGGCCATTTCAGAAAAAGTTGTAGAAATCTCTTCAGAAGAACGACAGAAATTGCACTTAGCCGCTGTGTTTGTGAATAACTTCGTCAATCACATCTACCATATCTCTGAGTCATATTTGGAGGAAAATAAGATGCCTTTTGACTTACTAAAGCCGCTTATAAAGGAAACCGCTCGAAAAATTGAAAGCTTAGCTCCTTCCGAAGCACAAACCGGACCAGCTAGGCGAAATGACCTAAAAACAATCGAAAAACACCTACATTTGCTTGAAGACAGCCCATACAAAACGCTGTATAAACAACTCACCGAAGCCATACAAGATACCTATGGAAAGTAGCTATAAAGAATACCTCAAACACATCACAACATTTGTTTTAGACGTCGATGGCGTGCTTACAGATGGGACTATTTTAATTAACACTTCCGGCGAAATGTATAGATCCATGAACGTCAAGGATGGTTTCGCTATGAAAACTGCCGTTGATTTAGGCTATCATATTTGTGTTATTTCTGGAGGCAGTAATGAAGGTGTTCGGAAAAGACTAGAAGGCTTAGGCATTACCGATATACATTTGGGCACACACGATAAGACAGAGACACTAAGGACGTATGCTTCAGAAAAAAATATTGCCTTAGAAAACGTTCTTTATGTTGGAGATGACATTCCAGATATGGACGTCATGAATATTGTTGGACTCCCCGTATGTCCACAAGATGCTGTTCCTGAAATCAAAGCAATTTCTAAATATGTTTCGCATAAAAAAGGTGGAAAAGGCTGTGTGCGAGAAGTCATTGAACAGGTACTCAAAGTACAAGGAAAATGGGTTGGAAATGGCGGCGCGAGTGCTAAATACGACTAACAAAAAGCTTATAGAAGCTGCATCACTCATTAAAGTATAGATGTTTTACCTTAAACTAATTAGGCCTTTAAACCTGCTACTCATCATCGTGATGCTTGTGGTATTTAAATATGGTTTTTTAACCCCGTTGGGCGTTGAAGTGGCCTTAGGATATTTAGACTTTTCTTTATTGGTAATTGCAACTATCTCTATAGCCGCAGGCGGAAACGTAATTAACGACCTCTACGATGTTCCAATTGACACAATCAACAAGCCATCCCAAGTAATTATTGGGAAGCACGTCTCAGAGAGACAGGCAAACATTTTCTTCATTATTCTTAACGTTCTCGGAGTTGGTTGTGGTTTTTTACTAGTAAATAGAATAGACAAACCATCATTATCCATTATATTTATTGGTGTCTCAGCACTTTTATTCATATATGCAACCTATTTGAAATCACTAGTACTTATTGGAAATATTGTGATATCATTCCTTGTGGCTCTTGCTGCTATTTTATTAATCATATTCGATATTTTACCAGCAATAGATAACGACAATTTGGACTTGCAGGTAACCAGTGCAGGAATTCTGCTGCAATACGCTGGTTTTGCCTTTGTGATTAATCTAATTCGAGAGATTGTAAAAGACTTACAAGATGTTAATGGTGATAAAAATGGCGGCCGACTTACACTTCCCAT
>JBLHGH010000030.1:0-14484 GCA_047615425.1 Candidatus Latescibacterota bacterium | reverse complement strand
CAAAAAACATACCAGTTATGCTATCTAATGGGTAATGAACTCCGATATATATACGACTGTAAGCAAGTACAACAGCCCAAACTAAAAGTAGAAAAGGCAGATATCTATATTGCTTTCTAAAAAGTAATCCTAAAAAAACAGCCGCAGCCATGGCACTAGAAGCATGTGCAGAAAAATAGCCATACGGACCACAACGCTTGGCTATAAAACGCATAGTCTCTTCTAAATATGCTACTCGGCAGGGTCTTGGTCTTTCAAAACCGAATTTAAAAAGATTTGATAATTGATCTGAAGCTGCAATCATTAGCGCGGCGCTAATCATGACTAGGACGGTATTTTTAAGCCCATAATGACGATATACCAAATACAACATAAGCATATACAGCGGTATGGAAGACCATTTTTCTGTAACAAGCAACCAAAAACCATCCCAGGAAGTATTTCCAAGTCCGTTTAAAAACTGAAACAGTTCTGTGTCATATTTGAGTAATTCTTCAATTATCACCATAACGAGCTACTTCACGATCATAAAACTTTGAAGCTTCTTGAATGTAATTTTTTGTTTCAGTTTCGAGCTCTCTTTCGTCATGCGCATCGAATTCTTCGAACCATTCAAGTTCATCGTCTTCAAGGTTGATGATAAAACGCGGGAATTCTGTTCGGATTACATAAATAGCGTCTGGATGATCTGTATTATCTCCGAGAATATAAGTAGGAAGCGTCATGCTAGTGAAAAATTTAGATTGGCAAGTTACCATTTTTGCAAAATATGCCGCTATAATTTTCTTCCTTTAAATTTCAGCAATAAAAAAAGCACTTAAAAATCAACTTTCTAAAGCCAATAAAAATTTCCGACACGAGATTATCTTACAAATTGCCAACGAACCGGATAAAAAAAGAATTACGCTTCGGTTAAAGCCGCCTCACGAATGAGTCGTTTCGAGAGATAATTAAACCTAAGCATCAGCAAGATAGCCGAGGCTGTTAGACCAGCTAACAATCCGATCCAAATCCCAGCACTTGTATATTCGGTATATAAGCTTAAATAAAAGGATACAGGGAAGCCAATCACCCAATATGAAATAAAGGTTATTACCGTAGGGATCTTAACATCTTGCATTCCGCGTAGTGCTCCTAAAATAACAACTTGAATGGTATCACTTATTTGAAATATAGCTGCAATAATTAGCAATTTGGCAGCGATAGAAGCTACCTCCAGATTATCGACAAACTTTTCGGGGTTGTCGTAATCTAGGTATAACTTCGGGAAAATCTCGTTGAACACTAAAAATAAGACTGCAAACACAGTTGCCAGAAGGGTTGAGAGTAAGAGAATGGAGAAGGCGATGCGGCGCAACTCCCGAAAGCGCTTGAGTCCTTTTTGGTTACCAACACGGATCATGGCAGCAACACTAAAGCCCATCGCTACCATAAAGGTCATAGAGGACAGGTTTAACGCTATTTGATTAGCGGCCTGTGAATTTTTACCAAGAATTCCCGAAAGCCAAATAGCAGCGGTAAAAATGGCAACTTCGAAAAACATCTGCAGCGCTGAAGGAAACCCCAGACTTAAGACCTTGGCAAGCATTTTCTTTGAAAGCTTAAAGAGCTTAATCTTCAGCACATAATCTCTGGACTTCGTTTTCTGACTAAGAATCCACCATAGATATACTACCATAATTACTCGTGATACAACCGTTCCAATTGCTGCTCCAACAACACCAAGTTCTGGGGCGCCAAACTTTCCGAAAATAAAAATGTAATTAAGAATAACATTTACAATATTCGCGACAAGGGTAGCGTACATGGGATAACGCGTCATTGACAAACCGTCACTAAATTGTTGAAAAGCTTGAAAAACCATTAAAGGAATGAGTGAAAAAGCGGCCAAATTAAGATAAGGCATAGCTAAATCTACCACTTCCGGTGGCTGCTTCATGGCATACATGAGTGGTTTAGCAATAAAGACCGTTGCAAAAAGGACTATTCCTAAAACGATGCAAAGGAATAAACCATGTTTGAACGTAGATTTCCCTTTTTCAAAATCACCTTCTCCATCTGCTTCGGCAATTAAAGGAGTAATCGCAGTGGAAAATCCAATTCCGAGAGACATGGCGATAAACATAAAACTATTTCCTAGAGAAACAGCGGCAAGTTCGGCGGTGCCTAATTGCCCTACCATAATATTATCTACAAGTGATACAACAGTATGTCCTAACATCCCCAAAATAACTGGAGTTGCAAGATGCATATTACTTTTAAATTCTTTGGTATAGCTAGCTAAAGACACCTTTATTAATTTAAGGAGCAAAGGTAAAAAACACAAACTGTAAATAGACCATTCAAAAGGATATTTGACGAAATCGGCCGGAGCTCGCTATAGCAGATTTAAGCGCAGGAAATCAATAATACAATAAGACCTCGTCTGTGCGAACAAACGAGGCCTTAAAGCTCTTTTTCATAATATATGATTGTAGTTTCAGTAAACCTCCCTTAACCAAAGTAAGCAGTATCGTTAAAAGAGGTTTATCCACCAACCTATGCAATTAAACATGAAACCATTACAATTAACCTATATATTAATCGTCCTGTAAAGAAAAGAGAGAAGTCTCCTTTTATAGGTAATGCCTATAAACCTTTACTAGGTATAAAGAAAATATCCAACATGATTTACGCCCGCAAAGACAGCAGATACTGCGATGGTGTTTGAGATACGAGTTTTTTAAAAGATTTATTAAAAGTCACCTTGTTATTGAATCCAACCTCATAAGCAACCTGAATGATACTCAACTCGTTAGAGTCATCCTCCAAGATCTCTAAGGCTTCGGCTATGCGATACTTATTCATCAACTCGAAGAAGTTAAGTCCGAAATGTTCATTGATTACTTGAGACGCGTTATGACGTGTTGTTTCCATCATATGCATTAACTTTTCAAGATTGATATCACTTTGCCGATAGATTTTCTCATCGTCCAAAAGACACACGAGTTTATCTTTTAATTCCGAAGAAAAACTAGGCGTCAAACCAGATTTTTTATACTTATAAAGTCCGCTAGGGTCAATAATGCTGACCTTGCCTCTAAATATTTCTGGCTGTGCATATGAGATATAAGCCACATAAAACACCAAAGATACCATCACAATAATCTGTATGTGAAGCAAAGGTGGATATGCAATTAAACCTGTAATTGACCCAGCATACAGCACGTACGACAAAGTATAAACAGCAAAAATAGCAATGATATTACGCTGCCATAGAACAACCATTTTGTTCATTGCATTTAACTTTGGTGTATTTTTTCTATAGATATCATAAACTAAAAACCCATAAACGGAAAGGGACAGAATTTTTCCAATTATTATCACGTTAGCACCAGGTAGTAGCCATCCTAACTGGCCAAACATGACGTTAAATTTTTCTAAGCCCGTCATGTTATAGTATGGTAAAATATACAATAAGAGCACAATTGATGGAATCATGTGCAAAGCATCTCTCCATCTCATTTTATAGCTATGAATTATTCTTTTGAAATAGAAATATAACAGCGGCCCATAAAGAAACGAGAATGTTGTTGATGCGAATAAAGCATGTGGTAAGCGATATTGGTAATTTATAACGTACAAGCTTAAATGCAAAATAAAGAGCGAGTGAAACAGTATAAACAATCCAATAAATAATGTGCTTATTCTATCTACTCCTCGTCTTGTATTTAGAACTAAGAAAATGTAAAATCCTAAAAACCCAGCATAAAGATAGAGTAACGACATAGGTGTAAAAACTGGCTCATATCGTTCTTTGAGTTCAACATACGCCTCAGAGTTTTGAATATTATCAAAAACATGATCATTTATTATAGATAAATCAGCAGTTACTGAAACATAATTAATAATATTTTCAACAGCCAATTCAGACTCATTAGTAGCAGCATACTTTAAAGCCAATTGCTTATATACTTCTGGAGTTTCCTTGAGATCAATTAAACCTTCCGCATCCACTGGCGTTTCAAAATTGCTCGTAGCGCCGTAACTCGCCACTATACACAGCAGTGTGAACATACATGCTAATAGGCATTTCGGTACAGGTTTTAGAGCCCTATTCAATGGTTATTTGTTTAAGATGGTTACCTAAAGATACAGCATGTTCTTCGCATTCTGTTAAAATGAAGTAACACCCGATAATAATTTACTTGTGGTTATTCTGAAATTTCAACAACAACCAGAGCTTTTAGCGTACTAAAGAAAACACAAATATTGACAACATATTGCCTCTCAACGCTTAGTAAATGTTTATCGAATTGTTTTTTTACTCGCTACTGTAATTTCTGAACCTTCAGCAAGCATTACCGACTTTGGAGGGAGGTTATTTAACATTTGAAAGTCATTTCCATACACTTTCCCAAAATCCACTTCAACATTATAATCCCTAACAGCATAGGCTTCCCACCTTGGATGGGTCACTTGATATTCTGTTGTTTTAAGAGCAGATTGCTTACTATAACCCCAGTAATGCTCAGTGATGAATTCGGTTTCTGATCCCTTTGGTATTTCCTCTGAAATAGTAGAAGACGTAACACTAAATCGCTGCCATTGATCCGATTCCTTCCAAGAATAGGAGGTTAAAAGATCTCCATTTTTTTCTTCCCAATGATGTTTCATCTTGCGCGTAACATAGTGCTCATTGTACAATGTATTTGCAACCAGGGTAATGGCGGGTTTTGGCACAATCTCTTGAATAAAAACTACACCCCGCTTCCATATATTTTTCTCTTTATAACGAACATAGAAGCGCAGATTTACTTCTTCAAAATTTCTGTGAAACGGAATAGCCATGTTAAGCATTTTGGTATTCATAAAACGAAAGCCAACCAAACTTACATAGCAGGTATTATTCCAAAGGTCTAATTCAGTTTTAAAAGGCAGGTAAGGCGTTAAAATATTCTTATCTACTTCGTAATTGGCTATTGCCAATCGCCTCCATTCAGCATTAAGGAAAGGCATATTATCTATTTTTTAACAGGTGAAAGTTCCGTTTTAATTCCATATTTATCGAACAGATATACCAGACTAGCCATGGCGGCTCCGCCTAATTCAAGTTCTCGTTTATTGACAGCATCAAAGGTATCATTTTCGGCATGGTGATAATCAAAATACCGCTGCGAGTCTGGACGAAGTCCTACCAGTACAATCCCATCTCCTTTTAATGGGCCTATATCTGCTCCGCTTCCTCCTTTTTCGAAACTATGAATTAAATATGGCTTAAACAAAGAGGTCCACCCCTCTACTTGTGCAAAATTGGCAGCGTCTGTATCAAATGAGAATCCTCTTGGCGTAAAACCGCCAGCATCACTCTCTAGTGCGAAAATATGATTTTCGTTTTTAAGCTTTGCTTGTTCTGCATATTTCCGGCCACCGCGTAATCCATTTTCTTCGTTCATAAATAACACCACCCGAATACTATGCTTTGGTTTATAATCTATCCCCTTGAATAACCGCAGCACCTCCATAGACTGTACACAGCCTGCACCGTCATCATGTGAGCCATCTCCTAAATCCCAAGAATCTAAGTGTCCACCTACAATCATGTATTTATTAGGGTAAACAGTCCCTGTAATTTCACCAATGACATTAAAAGACTCCACATCGGCATAGGTTCTGCAATTTTGTTTAAAATAAAAACTAAGATCAGGCTGTATTTTCAATGCCCGACTTAAATAATCGGCTCCATTTGTGCTTATCGCACAAGCAGGAATTCGCTGATTAGCCGGAATATCACCATAGCCCATAGCACCCGTATGCGGAAAATCATCTTGCCGCAAATTCATGGAACGCACTACAATGCCTACAGCTCCATATTTAGCCGCTTCCGCAGCTCCGGAATACCGTTGATCCACACAACCTCCATAAGCAGCGAAGGTGTTGATTAAATCTGCTTGCATCGGTCTGTTAAAAAACACTATTTTCCCTTCAATTTGATCCCTTCCGTAGCGCTCCAAATCGGCTAATCCTTGCACCTCGATAACATTTGCTTTCAATCCGCCTGCCGTTGTAGGCACAGATCCTCCTAAAGCGCAGATATTCGCAATAGATGTTCTTCCAGGCGCCGTTTCTATATAGGCATATTCTTTTTGACCTCTGATCCATTTTGGCACCATAACCGGCTGTAACCACACTTTATCTAGCCCAAGTTCATTTAGTTCGGCCTCGGTATATTTTACTGCCTTTTCGGCTTGAAGTGACCCAGATAATCTACCGCCAATCTCATTCGACAAATAGTATAACCATTCATAACTCTTTCCATTGAGCAATGCCATGTCATAAATTGAGCGAATAGTTAAAGAATCTTCAGTGTTGACCTTCTGACTAATCATTTCAGAAGACAAACAGCTAATTAACAGAAGGATGAGCAGTTTTTTCATTTTTAATGTTGTTTTTTTTTAATATGCTATTCGTTTTCCAATCGCTGAATAAATTCCTGGACCCTTGCTTTCACTTTCGGGTCTAATTCAGGCTCTTTGATATCCTGGTATTTTAGAAGTTCTTGCAACATGATACTGCATACGGTTAGTCTGGCTGCTGGTTTATTATCTGCGGGGATTACATACCAAGGTGCATGTGGCTTAGAGGTTCTATTAAGCACATCTTCATAGCAGCGAACATAATCATCCCAAAGATCTCGCTCGTCCAAATCCCCCTCAGAGAATTTCCAATTTTTATTTGCCTTATTCAAACGCCTCAATTGACGCGTTTTCTGTTCGTCTTTAGAGAGATTAAGAAAGAACTTGAAAATAATAGTACCATTTTCGGCTATGGTTTTCTCAAATTCATTTATCTGGTCAAAACGCTTATCCCAAAATGCCTCATTGACATCATCAACACAGTGCACATCTGGCAGACTTTCGCCTAAAATATAATTAGGGTGTACGCGAGTTACCAAAACATTTTCATAATGTGTTCTATTGAAAACGCCAAATTTTCCTCTTGCCGGTAACGCGATATAATGACGCCATAGGTAGTCGTGCTTTTTTTCTAAATCTGTTGGCACTTTAAAGCTATGCACAATAATACCGCGGGCGTTAAAATCTTTAAACACCTCTCGAATAAGACTATCTTTTCCAGCAGCGTCCATGCCTTGAAGACACACTAATACAGCATACTTGCCATGTGCATAAAGCGTGTCTTGGAGTTTGCCGAGCTTCTCTCGGGTATCTTCTAAGGCTTCTTTGATTGCACTATCTGGGGCTTCTAAATCTACAAATGATTTTGTGTCTGCAATGGCTAGCTTTTCTGAAACTTTATAATCTGAAACTACAATGTTTATCATAATTAAACTATTTACTAGCGAATAGCTTTACATCTTCTTCGGTAACCTCTTCGCCTCCTAAAATAATTAAACGCTCAACGACATTGCGAAGTTCTCTAATATTTCCAGTCCAATCATAGGCCTGAAGTTTTTTAACTGCCTTTTCTGAAAATTTTTTTTGCGCAGTCCCTTGCTCGTTTGCAATTCTTTTCGTGAAGTACTCAAGCAAAAGAGGAATATCACCCCTACGATTATTTAAAGAAGGCACATCAATAAGAATTACGGCAAGTCTATGATACAAATCTTCTCTGAAATTACCAGCAGCTATTTCTTTTTTAAGGTCCTTATTTGTTGCCGCAACTACACGAACATCAACTTTAATATCTTTATCAGAACCAACACGCTGTACGCTACTTTCCTGAAGCGCCCGCAGCACCTTAGCCTGGGCGGAAAGACTCATATCCCCTACCTCATCTAAAAATATCGTTCCTCCATTAGCCGCTTCAAACTTCCCTGCTCTATCCCTATTAGCTGATGTAAAGGCACCTTTAACATGTCCAAAGAGCTCACTCTCTATTAATTCACTCGGTATCGCCGCGCAATTCACCTCAATCATTGGACCATTTGAACGTGAACTTTTTTGATGAATCCAATGTGCAACCAACTCCTTACCGGTACCGTTTGGTCCTGTAATAAAAACACGAGCTTCTGTAGCTGCCACCTTTTCTATCATCTCTTTTATCTGCGTGATAGAGGGCGAATCGCCAATCATTTCGTAATTCTTACTAACTTTCTTTTTTAGACGCTTGTTCTCAACTACCAGCTCTTTGCGATCTAAAGCAATACGAACGGTATTCAACAACCTATTCAAATCTGGTGGTTTAGATATATAATCAAAAGCTCCTAGACGCATCGTATTTACAGCTGTGTCCAAGTCGCCATGACCAGAAATCATGACCATCGGAATTTCAGGTTTAATCTTTTTTACTGCTTCCAAAACCTCTACGCCATCCATCTTCGGCATTTTTATATCGCACAGAACTAGGTCGAAATCTTCTTTTCTAATCATTTCGATTCCAACCAGACCATCTTCAGCTTCTTTCACTGAATAGCTCTCATTTTCTTCGGAAAGAATTTTCACCAAAACTCTGCGAATTGCCGCCTCATCTTCAATTATTAATATTTTTGACATCCTTAAATTTTAAATTTTATTCCACTTCTAAAATAAAACGTGTTTTCCTCATTAATCTTATATAGATTTTTTCGATTTAAATCTCGTAATCTTATTTCATTGTACAAAGTGTGTCCGCCATAAGCATAAAACACCAAATGCTTTGTAAAATTGTATTCATATCCTAATCCGGCAAGAACCAAGGTCATCGATATATTATTTGCAACAGGACTCGAAGGATCTTGACTATCAATTGCGAGGTTATTTTGAATATTAGAATAGAAACCGTCTAGCGTAATAAAACCTTGAACCGCATTTCTCTTGTCTACAAAATATTTCAAATTTGTTTTTGGGGTTCCAAGGGAATAAGACCAATTTGGATGGAATTTTTTATAGTAATTTATTACAGGCAAGGGATATGGTCTCCCTTGATTTGTTGAATAATTAAGCCCGATAATAAGCCGTGAAGGCTTGGCTATACTATCTCCCGATATATCTTTAATCATAAATGCTGCACCAGTGATATTGGTGTCATCAATTGTTATCGAACTATTTTCAAAATTGGAGTTTATCTCTACACCTATTTTGGCTGCATAGCGCCAGGGACCATTACGCATAAATGTATAGGCAAGAGATCCTCTAAAAAGCTGAAAGGTTTCTAAATTTTTAACATCAAAAGGAACTGGATCATTAAAATCTAAGTCGGAGTACCTGTACTCCAATCCTAAAATTAGGTAATCAGTATCGTTATTAATTCTTATGGGAGCATTAATAAATACGCGGTATCTGCTTACTGAGTTATCCAACTTATACTGCGGAATATGCGCGTATTCAATTCTAACCAAATCCGTATCTTGGGCAAAGCAACTGAAGCTTAAAAATAAAACAATGAGCCAAGAATTTCTAAGCATAAACATATGGCTGGTTAGTCTTTTCCTAGCTGAGAATTAGGGCTGGTCAATTTTTCTGCATTGAAGATATGTACATCTCTTTGTGGGAACGGAATGGAAATATTTTGTTCTCTAAATAATCCATCAATTCTAAATCGAATATCGCTTTTTATGAAAGGATCAATAAAGCTATCACTTACATAAAAGTAAACACCAAACAATAAAGCAGAGTCACCAAAGTCTTCAAACAACACAAAAGGTTTTGGACTTTTAAGCACGCCTTTCTGACCTGAAACGCTGGCCAATAACAATTCCTGCACTTTGGCAGTTTCGCTACCATACGCCACGCCTACCTTCACGCTTTCCCGCGTTGTTTTTCTGTTTTGGGTGTAATTATAAATAGAGTTTGAAATGAACTTATGATTGGGGATAATAATAATTTTATCATCTCGTGTTACCAGTCTGGTGGTTCGAAGTTTGATTTCAATTACCCTTCCAACTCTCCCCTCTATTTCAACAATATCACCAACAAGTAATGATTTATCAACGATAATAAAAATTCCTCCTATTACGTCTTGAAACAGCTCTTGAAGCGCTAAACCAAGTCCAATAAATAGGGCCGCAGAGGCAGCCAAAAACGGAGTGACATTAATTCCAGCAAGACTTAATACTGTAAAAATAACGATGATATAGACGATGTACTTAATGAACTTAAAAACACTAATAAATTTGAGCTTATCAGTTTCTTCCAATTTTCTCGTAAACAGGTTGCGAGTCCATTTTAGCAGATAACTTGATACAATAAATGATACAAATATTAAAAGGACAAGACCAACAGTAATGTTAATCTTATTATCGCCTTCGCCATAATGAACCCCCCAATTGAGTGTATCTTTTATCACACCCCAAATGTTCTCTTTTACAGATTCTCCAATTTTATCAGTAACGTTTTCTTGCACTTAGATCAATATTTTAACCATTTAATAAGCTCTCTATAGCTTGGCTTTTTGCCATACATTAAAATCCCTACGCGGTAAATTTTAGCAGCAAACCAAACTGTCCCCATAAAAGTAGCAAATAAAATGACTACTGAAAGGATTTGTTGCCAAATTGGAACTCCAAAAGGAATACGCATAAGCATAACAACTGGTGATGTGAATGGAATATACGAAAAAATCTGTGCTACAGTTCCATGCGGGTTATCAACCACAGTAAAAAAACCAACATAGACAGCCAATATTAATGGTAAAATTATTGGCAACATAAATTGCTGTGTATCTGTCTCACTATCAACCGCGGCACCAATGGCCGCGTATAATGATGCATATAGCAAATAGCCTCCAATAAAAAAGAACAAAAACATTATCACAAGATTAAGCAAAGGCAAATTCATGACTTCCATATACACTTCCTGTAAAACAGCATCCGAACCACCACCAGTAGCTTGCTCTAAAACCTGCTGTTGTGGCGTCTGTACAGTGGAAGGGTCAATTCCTAGCATTGCCGGAACAACGCTCATTAACACTCCAATAAGAATAGTCCAAACTAAAAATTGGGTAATTCCAGCTAATGAAGTCCCGAAAATCTTTCCTAGCAAAAGCTTAATCGGTTTTACGGAAGAAATAATCACCTCAATAATTCTACTTGTTTTCTCTTCTATTACACTTCGCATTATCATATTACCATAAATGATAATAAACATAAACAGCATATAGCCTGCCACTCCACCAAAACCAAGTTTTAAATAAGAACTAAGCTTCGAAGTTTCCTCTCCTTGATACGTCTCTAAATTTGTGTTAACACGAATTTGCATTTCTTTAATTGACTCTGCATCAATACCCGCTTCCTTTAGTTTTAACGTATTCAATTTATCTTCTAAGGCGTTCTCTATATCACTCATTACCGTAATAGAAGGAGAGTCTTCAGAATAAAAAGTGATCCCTTTCGATAGGTCGTCTAAGTTCTCATTCTTCGGAATAAATAACAAGCCATAGTTTTCACTAACTTCAGAAGCTTTTTTGGCTTCCTCTAAAGATTGACCAGCGACGAAGTTATACGTGATATTTTCTGAATTTTGAAATTGATTGTAAAAAATCCCACTTTCATCCAAAACCGAAATAGTCCGTACATCACTATTGTTAAGGCTAGATAAATATGCCACCAAGATGAATATCCCGACGAAAATAACAGGCGTTAAAAATGTCATGACGATAAACGACTTGTTTTTAACCTTGTTTAAGTATTCTCTTTTAATTATTAATGGTAAATGATTCATAGCGTTGGAATTAGTTATTGCGAACGGTTTCAATAAAAATATCATTCGCTGAAGGAATTACCTCAACAAAATGAGTAAGCTGCCCTTTTGATGTCAAATAGCTCACCAAATCGTTCGCAGTACCCGTTTCTGGAATTTGTATCCTGTACTGCATTTCGTTGTTCAATGTTTTGAATTCGGCTGGAGAAACCACAAATTTCTCATGTATTTCTGAAGACACTGCATCGCTATTAGGAGTTAAGAGTCCGATTTCAAAGGTATTCGATCGATATGCCTTCTTTATATCTTCTAACTTCCCGTCTAAGACCTTATTTGACTTATGGATTAGCGCAATATGATCACACATTTCTTCTACAGATTCCATTCTATGTGTAGAAAAAATCACGGTAGCACCATCTTCACGAAGTTGTAGAATTTCATCCTTTATAATATCCGCATTTATAGGATCAAAACCACTAAAAGGTTCGTCAAAAATTAGCAATTTTGGCTGGTGTAAAACAGTGACAACAAACTGAATTTTCTGTGCCATTCCCTTAGACAGTTCTTGTATTTTCTTGTTCCACCAATCACCTATATCAAGGCGGTCAAACCAATATTTCAATCTTGCTTTCGCTTCAGATTTTGATAACCCTTTAAGTTGTGCGAGATAGAGTGCCTGTTCGCCTACTTTCATAGTTTTATAAAGACCGCGTTCTTCGGGCAAATAGCCAATATGCTGAATATGATGCGGACGCAATGGCTCTCCATCCAAAATAACACTACCACTATCTGGCATTGTGATCTGATTGATGATTCTTATAAAGGTAGTTTTGCCAGCGCCATTAGGTCCTAACAAACCAAAAATACTGCCCTTAGGCACATTAATAGAGACGTCATTCAAGGCAGTATAATCACCATAATGTTTAGAAATAGCTTTCGCTTCTAAGATGTTTTCCATAGAGTAATGTAAAATGTTGCAAAGATATTGTTTGCTATCGTGCTGAATGAAACTTTCAGCTATATTTAACAGTATATGTCCTATTGACGGGTTCTTTGTTACATACAAAAAGGGAAGAAATTGAAAAAAGAGCACCAAAAGTTTCCGTAAAACAAAACCCACCCTCAATCTAAATCGAGGATGGGAAAAAAATTGCTATGAAAAAGAAAAATTATCGCTTCATAGAAAAAGCGATAAATCAAATATAAGTAAAATTATATTTAATTAACGTTTTTTTAAGAAAACATGTCTTTTACCTTTTCGAAAAAAGATTTATCCTCTTTTTCAGGTTTTGGCTCGAAATTTTCGTCATCCATCATTCGGTCAAAAAAGTCTTTCTGTTCTTTCGTCAATGTCCTAGGCGTCCATACATTTACGTGTACAAGTAAATCTCCTGTGCTATAACTATTGATACTTGGAATTCCTTTATTTCGAAGGCGTAAGATTTTACCGCTCTGTACTCCCGGTTCAATTTTGATTCTCACTTTACCCGTCACTGTATCGATTTCCTTTGAGGCTCCTAAAGCTGCTTCAGAAAAACTAATATAGAGATCATAATGTAAGTTATCGCCTTCACGTTGAAGGGTGTCATGAGGCAATTCTTCAATGGCTACTAGAAGATCTCCTGCAATACCATTCCCTGGTGCATCATTTCCTTTACCAGAAACTTTTAATTGCATCCCTTCCACTACACCTGCTGGAATTTTAATAGAAACCGTCTCCTCTACAAATAACATTCCTTGCGCATCTGCATTTGCAGGCTTCTTGTCAATTGTCTGTCCGCTACCACCACAGGTACTGCAAGTAACTGCAGTTTGCATTCTTCCTAAAATAGTGCTCTGAATCTTAGTAACCTGCCCTTGTCCGTTGCACGCTCCACAAGTATCATATGAGGTGCCTTGCGCGACCTTCTTGCGCTTTACCTTTATCTTTTTATCGACTCCATTTGCAATCTCCTCTAGACTAAGTTTTACCCGTATCCTGAGATTGCTTCCTTTTATTGATCGTCTGCCGCCGCCGCCAAAACCGCCAAAACCACTAAAGCCGCCGCCACCGCCGCCGCCAAAAATATCTCCAAACTGACTGAAGATATCATCCATGTTCATTCCGCCGCCGCCGCCATAATTACCACCGCTTTCAAAAGCTTGACGACCATATTGGTCATAACGAGATTTTTTATTCGGATCACTTAAAACTTCATAAGCCTCTGCGGCTTTCTTGAACTCCTCTTCAGCTTCTGTATCTCCAGGATTCTTATCTGGGTGGCATTCTATAGCTTTCTTTCTATATGCTTTTTTAATTTCAGCAGCAGAAGCCCCTTTAGAAATGCCTAGTATGTCGTAAAAATCGTCTTTCATAATTTAGTTTCCTATTACCACTTTTGGGAAGCGAACAGTTTTGTCTCCAAGGGCATATCCCTTTTCAATGACATCTATTATTTTTCCTTTCAAATCTGGTGAAGGCGAAGGGATTTGGGTAATTGCTTCGTGTATCTCTGCATCAAAAACATCGCCCTGCTTGGTTTCAACAACGTCAAGACCCTTCTGCTTCAAAGTCTCCTTCAATTTGTTACTAATAAGCACCATGCCTTGTACATGGACATCGTCCTTGTCATCACTAAACTCATTCAAAGCGCGATCCAAGTCGTCCATTACTGGAAGAATTGACACCATTACATCCTGACTTGCCGTTTTAAATAACTCTATACGTTCTCGGCTAGTACGCTTCTTATAATTTTCAAATTCAGCAAAAAGACGGAGATAGCGATCTTTTTCAACCACCAATTCATTCTGCACAGTTTCCAATGGGCTAACCTCAGCTTCAGTTGCCACCTCGACCTGATTTACAATCTCCTCGGCTACAGCCGTTTCT
>JBLHGH010000029.1:0-14918 GCA_047615425.1 Candidatus Latescibacterota bacterium | reverse complement strand
TATTTTTTTCAAAACAATTTGCCAAATAAATTAAATTTGTTCTGTTTCAGTTTTGTCAATTTTCCTGTCCTTTTCTGAATTTTCAAGAAATTCTATCAAATTGATATCGTTGTTGTAATTGAAAAAATAAAATTAGAGAAGCTAGCCAAATTTAAAGATACCCAACTATTTTTTAGTCTCTAAAACTAGGTTATGAATTCTTTAATTGAACATCTAATTTTTCGACACTTGGACACGAAGCGTTGGCTTTCATTCAAGTGACAAATCCAGTTTTTGAGCTGTAAAACGCTCAAAAACCTTGTGATCATTATATCCTATATCGAAAACTTTTAAAAAATAACGAAATTCAAACAAAAGGCTAAGGCAAAACCCATAGTGAATAGGCGCTTTCCGTTAGGCTTGTGCATATTTTTAAAGACCATGAAATAGCATATTACACGATGTCAAAACAGCCTTTTTTGGTTATCTTTATGGATTAAAAAAAAATAAAAACTCGGCGTTGTATTAATCCGAAAATTTAGCGTCTTCTTAGGCGCTACGTGTTATACACCAGACCGCTATGCAAAAAATCAAGCATGAATAGAATAGCATACGTAGAAAATGAGCTTTTTGAACTAAGAAAGCAATTGCAGAATCATAAGCTTTATGAAAATTTAAACAATATAGATGACATAAAAACCTTTATGGAAAATCACGTATTTGCCGTATGGGATTTTATGTCCCTTTTAAAAAACCTTCAAATAAACCTTACGACCGTTCAAACACCTTGGACACCACCAAAAAACGCAACGCTGTCAAGGTTTATAAATGAAATTGTTCACGGAGAAGAAAGTGATATTAATGAATTAGGAGAGCCTAAAAGTCACTTTGAAATGTATTTGGACGCCATGTTGCAGATAAATGCAAATACTAATGAAATTAACAATTTTATAAAACTTGTAGCATCAGGACATTCAGTCGAATATTCATTAAATGAAACTGCTATAGACAAAAAGGTAGCCGATTTTGTAAAGTATTCATTTTCTATTATTGAAACCAACGAACCACACCTTGTTGCTTCCGCGTTTACATTTGGCCGAGAAGATGTTATCCCAGATATGTTTATCGAAATTCTCAAGAATTCTGATTCCGAAAATAAGCACTACAACAAACTCACATACTATCTAGAGCGCCATATAGAACTTGACGGGGATGAACACGGACCTCTTTCTCTTCAAATGATTTCAGAGCTATGTGGGAATGATGACAAAAAATGGAGCGAAATACTAACTATTGCCAAGCGATCCTTAGAGCAAAGAATTGAGCTTTGGAATGCAATCAATGATTTAATTCAAAAAAAAGGCAGTATTCAGCAAATAAAATCAACCCAACAATGAATAAATTAACCATCCTTAGTGTCTTAATTTTTGCGACTTTTAATGCTTGCAATACAGATAACGACACAAATTCAACAGTAATTTCTCCTGGGAATGATCCTAATTTCATGATAGTTGCACATTCTGATGCAGGATTTAAAGCAACAAACAGAAAAGTAGACGTTTTTGGAATCCCAATCTACGCTTACGCAGATGTTGAAGACTCAAAATTGCTTCACGTGGCAAATCTGATGGCGCAATATTTAGATAATAATGAGGATGGAATAGCAGACAATATGACTTTGTTAACTGCATTGACAACAAATAACGCAGCCTTGTTTATGTGGAAGTCAGAGTCTCAAATAAACCTTAATGCACAAGATTTGGGTGCTGACGAAACAATTCCTTCTTGGCACACAAATGGACATACTGGGCAATTTGACGCTGCAATTGAAGAGGTTTGGCACGTAATTACACATACAGGATATGCTAATGCTTACCCAGCAATATTTGGAGAAAATGCGGGCACTGCATTAACGGACGCAATGGATACTGCAAGAGGCGGAAACTTTCCAACAATTCCGAATCCATATCCCGCAGACGCTTGGTATACTTATGATGACGAAACTTGTGAATACGACTGTATGGCAACTGAATATATTTATTGGGCAATGACGTCAATTCTTGGTGCTCAAGAAAACAGACAAGATGAAATATCTCAAGAATGGAATTTACACACACGTCCATTAGTACAAAACACGGATACTGCAATTTATTCACTTCTAACAGACCCACAATATATGTTTCCAACGGTACTGCCTGATGGAACATACAAACAATGAGATAAAAAAGTCTATAATCTGGTGTGTAATTAATGGAAATATAGCACTAAGTCGCTATACACAAGAAAAAAACTGAATGCATACGCAACTATGGAAATACACAATAGCCACATTGAGGATATAGACAATATATTCTGCCTGTACAAAACAGCAACTGATTTTCAAAAAAAGAAATCTGCTGTTCCGTGGCCAAATTTTGATAGAGAATTAATCAAAAAAGAAATTGGTGAGAAGAGACAATGGAAAATTGTGATTGACAGTAAAATCGCTTGCGTATGGGCCACTACTCAATCCGATCCACAGATTTGGCTCAAGCAAAATGATGAGCCCGCAATTTACATTCATCGAATTTCTACAGATCCACACTTTAGAGGGCAACGTTTAGTCAGAGAAATTGTAAAATGGTCCAAGATTTATGCAAAAAAAAAGAATAAAAAATATGTGCGAATGGATACTGTTGGTGAAAATTCTGGATTAATCAATCACTATACAAAATGTGGCTTTGACTTTTTGGGTTTGTCAGAACTAAAAGACACTTCATCACTTCCAGCGCACTATCATAATGCAACTGTAAGTTTATTTCAAATACTAGTATGATTTAGTAAAGGACAAACTAAATGAATAAAGCCAGCGGACAATTGAGCAGACGGCTCTAATAAACCACTAGTAATTATGACATGATGGCAGAATTTCTCTTGGAAACTTTAACAATAATTTGTTAACTTCAAATCAACTTATGCTAAACAAAAGAGTATTTTTGATGTTCCCCACGATTCCAAGTTTTTCCAGACTTGATCTCTAAATCATATGTAGAACATTATTTTCCTATAGTGGAAGAACAATATTCAAAACAAATCGCTTTGTGAGCTATACTAATCATAAAGTGATTAATATTTAAAATATAGCGAGTTGACGGCAATAATCCAACTACGCTTACTAATATCAGAAATGAAGCATTTAAAAGACTTTATAGAAAATTCGCCTGACTTAATTTCTTTCTACGATAAGAAACTAAATCTGACAAAAATCAACGAGGAAGCTCTACGACTAATGAAAATGACCCGTGAGGAAACCATTGGTAAGAATATAAAAACACTTTACCCAGGCATTGAAAAAACCGGCCGCCTGAAGGACTATAGAGAAGTAATAAGGAGTGGAAAGCCCTTTATAAGTGATGGTATAAGCCAAACTAAAGAATCTGGGAAAAAACAATTTAGCATTCGGGCTTTTATGACAGCAGAAGGACTTGCAACAGTTACCCGTGATACCACAGAATCGAAAAAAACAGAGCTACTGCTCGTAAAAGCCAACCAACGATTGGAAGAACTTGCATATATAGCGGCTCACGATATGAAAGCACCGCTCACCAACCTTCAGTCACTGCTTCAGTTAATTAACGAATCAGACGGGATAAAAGATGAATGTAAGGTACTGTTCGACAAGGTAATCACCTCTATTGAAAGAATGGACAATACCGTTTACACTCTGAATAAGATTATTGCAATACGGGAGTCTCATCTTCCCAATAATGAGCATCTCAAGTTTAGAGCGGTATTTAATAACGTAAAAGATAGTATAGCAACCCAAATTAAGGAAGCTAATGTGAAAATTCGAGCGGACTTTACTAAGGCGCCTGATATTTTCTATCCACAGCTTTACCTCCAAAGCATTTTGCAAAATTTGATCAGCAATTCAATCAAATACAGAAATCCAAATAAACAGCCACTCATCGAAATAAAGACACTGGAAAAAGACGATGGCCATTACCTTATTATTAAAGATAATGGACTTGGTATGGACTTGGATAATTCCACGGACAATATATTTAGACTATTCAAACGGATGCACACGCACGTTGAAGGCAGCGGAGTTGGGTTGTACATTGTCAATTCACTTATAGAGTCACATGGAGGAAGTATTGAGGTGACCAGCAAAATAAATAAAGGCACAACATTTAAAATACACTTTGGTTATGACTGAGACAAGCATATTATTGGTTGACGATGACACTATCGTGAACTTCCTATCAGAAAGAATATTAACAAATATGGGGTTTAGGAATATTACAGCAGTCACAGATGGCAAGCAAGCTCGCGACAGTATAAAAGATAACTGCCCTGACTTAGTCTTCTTGGACATCAATATGCCAGTTATGGATGGCTTTGGTTTTCTTAACCAGATATTGAAAGAAGTTTTATGCGCGAAAATGAAGGTGGTAATACTCAGCTCATCTAATCGCGAAAGTGACAAGATTAAGGCAGTCCAATTCAGTTCTGTAATAGATTATATTGAAAAACCATTAAATCAAGACAAAGTGCAACAAGTACTGGAAGGAGTAAACTAGCATTACTACCGCGAAGCACCTACTATCCCAGATAGAACAATTGATGTATAAAAACACAAAAAGACGGTGCTATAGTTAGTCGCTTTTAGGTAAATTAATACCGTTTCTGAGAAGCACAACTCCCATGGCAACCAACCAAAGCACCTTCGCATGGAAAATAGGTTTGTATACTTCAAAATTATCTGGAATTGACAATATTATTACCATTGCAGCGAGGCCCAAAACTACCGTAAACCACCCTAGCCAAGATGCCATGAGTTTCCATTTGATAAAACCAAACCCCAATAATACCAAGCCCACACCAGAAAAGATACGCCCAAAACGAATAAAACAGGTTACATATTGATTGGTGAACAACAGCTTATCCATAAATTCTTGAATTTCTGCAGCAGATTTACCTGCAGTCTGCCCTACACCCCATGCGCCATGATTATAAAAATACGCAGCGGCAATAGCCAATGTAAAAGTTCCTATGATGACCATACCTGCTCCGGGTAATATAACAACGCGATATGGTCTTCGCCCTAGCAATGAAACAAGTGCAAACATTGCAATTCCCATGGTGACCCAACCAAAAATATGAATGCGATACATCCATATCCAATACCAAACGTCCTCTCCTATTGGAGCAAAATCAGAAAAAACAATATACTCACCAATATGGTGTGGTGACAACATCCAGCCAAACCATAAAAGAACAGCCGCAAATATAAATGCCCAACCTGTAAAATTGGTTTCGAAATCTTTTTTCATAACTTTCATAAGAGTCTCATTTTTGGTAATCCAGCAATATTAATCGCATCTCTTCTTTTTTAGTGTAACTTTTGTTACTGTGCGTAGATAAAATAGGTGTTATTTTTACAGCTATGATATTTTAAAGGTGTTCTGCAATTTAGCTAAGTCTATGACAAATATAATAGATTGCCATAGAACTGGGGTTGAACAAAATTATTTAACCAATGCAACTCAAGTCACAAAAAGAGAAAGTAAGAAGTTGTACCTTGTATAACTAGTTTTATCACCAATACCCAAAACCTATTGAAACGTAGAGAATTTGTTAAGAAAGCAGCATTAAGTTCTTTTGCAACCCTCATTGGTGCAGAACTAGTTTTTGGCAGTCAAATGCTTGATGGCTACACCCCTATAGCTTTGCAAGACCCAGACCCTTTTAAAACGTTCAGTAAAAACAAGGAAATGGTAGTCCTTAATGACAAGCCATGGAACATTGAAGCCCAAGCACATTTGCTGGATGACAAAATCACGCCTAACGCGCGTATGTTTATTCGCAACAATGGCCTGCTGCCTAAAGGAATTGATCCTAAAACATGGATACTAACTATTGATGGTGAATCTGTCGTAAATAAGAAATCATACACGCTAGCGGCATTAAAATCCAAATTCAGACACCACACCTATCAATTAACCTTAGAATGCGGAGGGAATGGCCGTAGCGAATTTGACCCACCCGCAAAGGGGAATCAATGGACTGTTGGCGCTGTGCATTGTGCATCATGGACAGGAGTGCGCCTACGCGATGTATTGGAAGATGCCGGCATTAAAAATAATGCCGTTTATATTGGCTTTCATGCAGCAGATAAACATTTAAGCATGGATCCATCAAAGGAACCTATTTCGAGAGGATGCCCCATGTCAAAAGCCCTACAAGACGAAACCATCTTAGCGTTCGAAATGAATGGTGAGGCAATACCGCTAGCCCATGGTTACCCGTTACGCTTAGTGGCAGGTGGATGGCCGGCATCGGTTTCGGGAAAATGGATAAATAGTATTAGTATTCGAAACAAAGTGCACGATGGCGCAAAAATGACAGGAACTGCGTATCGCGTCCCTTGCGAACCTGTTGCACCTGGGGAAAAAGTAAAAGATGAAGACATGTGCATTATAGAATCCATGCCTGTAAAATCGTTAATTACCTATCCAAAAACTGGTGCATCAATTAAAAAAGGACGGTCTTTAAGCATTAGAGGGCATGCATGGGCAGGTGAATTAGAAGTGGTAAAAATGGAATATTCCATAGATTATGGATCTACTTGGAGCAACTGCTCAATTGATAAAGCGTCAAATAGACTGGCGTGGCAGCATTTCTCAGCTACTATTGATTTTCCAAAGAATGGCTATTACGAAGTATGGGCGAGAGCAACAGACACAAACGGAAAGGCTCAACCTATGTTATTGCCAGGTTGGAATCCGAAAGGCTATTTAAACAATGCATGTCATAGAATTGCAGTTAAAGTTAACTAAATGACTGAAGATGTTTTCAGGTCGCTCGTTAAGAAAGTGCATCGATTAGTAGTATTTTTGTTCTCGATGTTTTCCATGGCTGGCATTGGATTGTTTATATATGTAAACGACCCAAGTTTTTTCGACTTTAATGCGAAGAACGAAGCACTTGTTTCCGTGCCCGTTGAAATTGAAGAAGATATGATTGAAAACGGTATTCACGTGCGTACAGGTTTAATTGCTGCTGAAGGATTGATGACGGTTGTAAACAATTGTACTAACTGTCATTCATCAAAATTAGTGACTCAAAATAGAATGAATGCTGAACGATGGAATGCAACTATTAAATGGATGCAGGAAACTCAAAACCTATGGGATTTGGGTGGGAATCAGGAAATTATTGTAACCTATTTAGTGACAAATTACCCAGTCCAGAACAAAGGAAGGCGCATGGCGCTCACCAATATAGATTGGTATGAATTGGAAAAATAGATTAATGAAGAAATAAAATGGAAAAATATTTAGACGCATTTATTAATGCTTTTACCAGCATGGCTGATTGGACATGGAAATCGATAATCTTTGATGTGCATTGGTATACTAATTACTTTTGGGGTCTGATAGCAATTTCGGTTGTAGTTTGGCTTTTGGAAATAGCCTTTCCTTGGCGAAAGAATCAATCGATTATTAGGAAAGACTTCTGGTTAGATGGGTTTTATATGTTCTTCAACTTCTTCATCTTCGCAATTGTTATTAGCGGTGTTTACGAAATCCTCGGATTACTTTTTGGAGAAGTTAATGTAACGGCTAAAAGCTTGGCGCTTTTTGATATATCTGCATGGGCACCTTGGCTTCAATTGTTGGTGTTCTTCATTATTCTTGATTTTGTACAGTGGTTTACGCATGTTTTACTGCATAAATATCCCTTCCTGTGGAAATTTCACAAAGTACACCACAGTGTGAAAGAAATGGGCTTTGCTGCACATTTAAGATACCATTGGATGGAAAATATCTTCTACAAACCGTTGAAGACGTTTGGTGTTATGATCATTGGAGGTTTTGAGCCTCAACAAGCTTTTATCATTCACTTCATTACCATTGCTATTGGTCACTTGAATCATGCTAATCTGAAAATCACCTGGGGACCATTAAAGTATCTCTTCAACAACCCTGTGATGCACTTATATCATCATGCATACACCTTACCGGAGGGAAAAAACGGCGTGAATTATGGAATTAGCTTGAGCTTATGGGATTATATTTTTAAAACAAACTACGTCCCAGAAGATAGTGGCACCGTTGAAATTGGATTTGAGGGCGATGATACATTCCCGAAAGATTTCATTCATCAAAACCTATATGGCTTTAAAAAAGGACAGAAATAAGGTTTCTTTTAGATATATTCTATTCACCCTATTCTGGATCTAATTTCGCGGAATATTTTTGTTAGGACACTTCAATTAGTCGCGGTTTTAAACTAATTGATTGCCAACTGAAATCCCTATCTTTGCATCTCTAAATCCGACATATGAATCTCGATTTAATTCCGAAGATAAAACACACCAACTCCAACAATTTTTTCCTCCTTGCTGGGCCTTGCGCCATTGAAGGTGAAGATATGGCAATGCTAATTGCTGAAAAAATAAAAGCAATTACCGATAGGCTTGAAATTCCATTTATATTTAAAGGGAGTTTTAAAAAAGCCAACCGAAGTAGAATTGACAGTTTCACTGGTATTGGCGATCAAAAGGCATTAGCGATTCTAAAAAAAGTGTCAGAAACATTTGATATTCCTACGGTTACTGATATTCATGAAGTAAGTGACGCAGCCTTGGCCGCTCAATATGTAGATGTGTTGCAAATACCAGCATTTTTAGTACGCCAAACAGATTTAGTTGTGGCTGCAGCAAACACGGGTAAAGTTGTGAACCTTAAGAAAGGCCAATTTATGAGTCCGGAAAGCATGCAACATGCCGTAAAAAAGGTCACAGATTGCGGAAATGATCAAGTGATGTTGACAGATCGAGGAACCATGTTTGGATACCAAGATATGGTTGTAGATTTTAGAGGAATTCCTACAATGAAACAATACGCCCCTGTAGTTTTAGATGTAACGCATAGTTTGCAACAGCCAAATCAAACTATTGGCGTAACAGGTGGAAGGCCAGAAATGATTGCTACCATAGCACGCGCTGGAATTGCGACCGGAGCGGATGGGTTATTTATTGAAACTCATTTTGACCCTGCAAACGCGAAAAGTGATGGTGCCAATATGCTCGATATTAAAAATCTGGAAAAATTGCTAACAGATTTGGTAGCCATTCGAAAAACAATCAACCAGTTATAATTTTATTTCCGCGATGCCTATAAGCTTGTTGACGCATCGATAGTAAAATGTCATGATTGATATCTTCTTGTTTAATATAACAGCACGGGATGCCCTATTTATAAGGTAAGGTTGCCTCAGGCGTAGTCGCCTCAATAATTACAAAGACTTCAAGCAAGATTGCTTTAAAAAGTTCTTCTTGATTAAGCACCTAGCTTTCAGCGGTGACTAATGAATCAAAGATATAAAACTAAAAAAAGGATCGCCTCCTCAAGCGATCCTTTTAAACTAAAAGCTAAATCAATTCCCCAATTAATTTACCATTACAAATGTGAGTTAAAAGTGCTCCACAGACAAGAGGGAAATACCTGAATCTAAATAGGGGTTTTACCTTAAAAAATACCAAACAAAAGACCGCCTATAAAAGAAACGGTCTCTTTATAAAATTCGCTGTATCAACTCTTCAATTAATAGAAGCTATTTTAATCCAGTCTTAGTAATTACAAACCAACGTACCCATAAAGACTTTCCCAAATATGCAATGAATCTGACTCAGGGACAAGAGGTTTTTTCTCCTATTTCAAAAGGGTTTTACCCCCTTTTGCTAAAATTGTATTTCCCGCTCACAACAGGTATATGTAGAATACTATGTGATTTAAATAAGCGATTCTCCGTATCAAGGCTATCTACGGTTCAAAAATAAAGCGTCGTGGCATATTCGTTCAGCAATGCTACTGAAAATATCTCCTGAGAGATTCGGCTATCTATGGGGAAATTTTTAAAAGTTGAATGAGTTTGAGTTAATTCCCATCTACGTACTCTTGCAGGTAGCTATATCGCTCCGTTAAGGCACCCTCAGAAGTCGTCATGCGGGCTCTTTCTAACACACCGTCTTTATCTTCGTTGAAAAAGGCTGGAATCACATTTTCCAAAAACATATCTCCAAAACCTTCGCTAGCATCCTTAGGAAGTTCGCAAGGAAGATTATCCACAGCCATCATGGCAATAGAATTTGGAGTCCCAAAAGGCACTTCCCTTTCGGTTTGTGCATCATAGCCATAAAATGGATCTGCAATTGTAGAAGCGCGCAGTGTGCTCGCTACAGGGCCATCAACATCACAGGAAATATCTGCAATGAGGTTTATTTTAAAATCTGGATGCTTAGCGTCTTCTCTGGTAAACAAATAAGGCGCACCGTTTCCGTAGAAATGACCAGCAATAAAATAGTCTGTGACCTTTGCATACGGCATGAAATTACTTTCATAACCTGAGGGGTCTTCATAAAACTCATGCTTATCCCCTGCTTTTCCATCTTTACGGCGATTGTATTCCATCACATCAAGCAAGCAATACACAGGTTCTGTGAATACTGAAGTTAGATATACCGTATCTGAAACTTCGTTAATTCCTAGATAGTCCAAGATTTCTTTAGCACCTCGTGCAACTTTTCCAGTTCCCGAGAGGGCTATTTTGATATTTGGTAAACTGATTTTATCTAGTGCTGCCTTGACCGCGTCTAAATCTGCCAAGTTTTCTACTTTAGGCAATTCAAACAATCCATCCCTAATACCCAATGCTCTAAAACCGTTGTATGCCCCTACAAGACCTGCATAGCGCCCAAAACCAATAAGTCTTGAACCATTCTCGCGCACAATAACTTCATGATCATAGAGTTCAATTTTTTTATCGAGAACTGCCTTTAATAATTTACGATTGTAGGGTTGTTTTTTGATAGTGTGACTGAAGAAGAAGTACTTTCTCTTCGGAATTAATGCCTCAGGTGGAACTTCCTTAACGCCAATCATGACAGCCGCTTCTGAAATATCATCTTTCACATCGATACGCCAATCCTTATATGCTTGATCTGAAAAAATACGCACTGCCGAAGATTCTGCAATAATCGTTGCTTCAGGATAATGATCAAGTAATTCTGCGCACTTTTCGGGTGAAAAAACGACGCGACGGTCTGGTGGATTTTTACGTTCTTTAATTAGTGCGAAAGTAACTGACATTTGGTATGCTTTTTGTTGTTTTTAAGGAGGTCAAAGATAGCGTATTTAATGTATCTTTGTCGTCCTTCGCCGAAGGTTTACCAGAGGCAAATCTTGGTTTTTAGTAGTATTATTGGAATCAAGGACGGGGTTCGCGTTAGGGATAGAAGTGGAAATCCTGCATAGCAGATTGAAGCGGATAGCACGCCTTCGCTGAAGCTACGGCGTGCAAGGCACGACTAGCGAAAGCGAGGAACGCCCAAAAAGAAACAACGATCATTGAAAAGAACAATATTGAATTTTGAAAGCGAACATCGTACATCGTCGTTCGTACATCATAAATTTAATTTTTGGGGCCGACTGGTTTTGACAGCGGGTCTAATTGTATTGTAAGCATGTCGAGCGCTGGACTATAGCTCGTAAATCTCATAATTCACACTTTTTAAACGGCGAGAACAACTACGCCCTAGCTGCATAATCCGAATTATAGTAGGATAATGCCTCGGCCTACTAGGTAGGCAAGCAGGAAGTCACTCAAACACCTTGGTTTACGGTTTTTGATATAGTGACTTCGTAAAAGTAAACCTAGCTCGCGCAGGGCTTTGATGCGCTTGTGAAACCCAAATTGAAGCTAAGGAATGCGTTGGTAGTTTTCGACCGGCAAGTTCACGAAAATCTAAATGAAAACTAAACATGTAGAAAGTAATATAATTGCTTGTTTGGACGAGGGTTCGAATCCCTCCGGCTCCACCTTCGCTCGCCATAGCTTTGTTATTTTACGAAGCGACGGCGAGTTTTTTGTTTCTGTCCGATTCTAAAATAATAGCTATTTTAGATGACGAGCTACGGTGGACGCAGTCCACCTTCAATCTTAAAATATGCAAACTTGAACTGTTTATATACTAAAATGTAGTGATGATTCTCACTACGTTGGATGTACCTCAAATTTAATAGAGCGTCTTTCCAAACACAATAAAAAGTATGTTACATCTACAGAATATCGAGTTCCGGCAACGCTGATTACCAGTGTTCAATTTACGGATAAGTACAAAGCATTTGAATTTGAGAAACACCTTAAATCAGGCTCTGGCAGAGCCTTCATGAATAAACGTTTAATTTAAACCCAACAAGTTTTACTTGATTGGGTTTTGTTGTTTTTAGGCACCTGGCTCGAAAAGACAGGCGGTTGTAATTGCAGAACTGAAGCCACTAGGATCACCGACTTTGTGCACTGAAGCCCTTTTGGTCTCCGTAGCCTCGTGCGAAGGAGACTGGCGTAAGTGCAAGGTACTACTTCGAACTTCGTAATTAAACAAATAAAAATCCGGCACATAACATCACATGAAATTGGGCTATCATGATCGCTACATACCGGATACAAATAGGAATCTACTTTCTATTTCACTTAAAAGTTAACGAATGTAATTACATTAAACTGATCCCTACTTGTTGTTTCAAAAAATTGATTCATATAGCCAACTTCAATTCGAATGTTCTTATTCACCTTCATTCCAAGACCGCCATATAACCGATTACGGTCAAAAATTGATGTTTCGGTATGTAAGAATATTTCGTTGTATGCTGAAACATAGCATTTAGATGCTTTAGAATCTGCTTTTCCGAATGGAACATTCACTCCTAAGAAATAACGGAAACGCATTCTAAAATCGTCTTCCACAAAACGCTGTTCAAAGCGATATCGATGCTGTAATTTCAAAGCGCCTAGGTCTTGTTTGGTAATGAATTGCTGAAAAATTCTATGTTCATTCACGGACACTTTATCGTTTGTATCACCTACATAATTCTCAGAAAGAATATACCCATAGCCTAGCAGTAAGTTACCCTTGTTGTCATTTAGGTTATACCCTACTCCCGTTCGCAAAAGTAACTGCTCTAAATCACCAATCGCATTATAATTTCGGTATTGAACTTCGTTATGAATACTCCACTTTTCATTCAGTTCCTTATTCCCGATATAAATAAGCCAGTTTCCAAAACTACTATCTTGTGCCTTTACTAAGGCCGGTAGCATTAGCATACAAGCTAACACCACTAGGCCAAAACTAGTTTTCCAATTCATAAGTCTTCTATACTATTAGTAATATGAAACCATTCCTGTTGCAATGTCATACATCCCACCAACAATTTTAATTTCACCATTATCTTCCATTTCTTTTAATACTGCGCTCCGTGAACGAATATTATTGATGGTCATCATTACATTCTTTGCTGCTACTTCGTTAACAAAATCGATATTACCGGAATTTCGCATGCTCTCATCTACTGGCTCCGTCACTGCTTCAACAGCTGGTTCAATTTTATTGATAAGCGCTGTTAGGTTACCAAGTCGGGCATGATCACAAGCTCCTTTTACAGCGCCACAAGCCGTATGGCCTAAAACGAGCAATAGTTTGGTTCCTGCTAACTTACAGGCGAATTCCATACTTCCTAAAATATCTTCGTTGACAAAGTTCCCAGCAATTCGGATACTGAATACATCTCCAATTCCTTGATCGAAAATAAGTTCAGATGACACGCGAGAATCGATACAACTTAATACCGTTGCAAAAGGATACTGCCCCGCACTTGTGTTTTTTACTTGATCCATTAAGTCACGTGATATCATTGTATTATTTTGAAATCTTCCATTCCCATCTTTTAGGGCCTGTAATGAAGATTCTGGAGTCATTGCTGCTTGTGTTTCTTTTGTTTGTGCTTTCATAATCTAAAATTTAAATATGTTAATGTAATTATGCTGTTTTTGGTCTTAGTTTGAAAAATTTGATAAAACTATCCGGATTCTTAACGGTGCCTCTTTCTGAAATCAGATTAATATCGATATTTCTATTTCGCGCTTTTTCTGAAAAGTCTTCGAGGATTTCAATAATATCGTTGTCCAGATAGCGCGTATTACGCACATCTAATTCTAAACAACTATCTCTTGGAAGGCTATCTAATTGGTTTAAAATGGCTCCTTTGTTAAAGAAAGTAACTTCTTCAGCTAAGGTCATTTTTACACTGCTCTTACCATTACTATTATCTTCAATATGCAAGAAGTGTGAATTCTGAAAACTCTTAATTAGGATAACTACGATTCCAACCATAAGTCCTAATCCAATTCCTATTAATAGATCTGTAAATACAATACCTGCAACGGTCACCACAAATGGTACAAACTGTTTCCAACCTAGTTTGTACATCTGCTTAAACAAGGCTGGTTTAGCCAATTTATAACCAACAATAAATAATATTGCAGCAAGAACAGATAATGGAATTTTGTTTAATAATACAGGGATTAATATCACCGAAATAAGAATTAAAAAGCCGTGAATGATTGCGGACATTTTTGTTTTACCACCAGATTGAATATTCGCCGAGCTACGCACAATCACTTGCGTTACCGGAAGACCACCTATAAGACCTGATAACATATTTCCAGTTCCCTGGGCAATCAACTCACGGTTGGTTGGTGTCACACGTTTATACGGATCTAACTTATCTGTTGCCTCAACACACAAGAGCGTTTCCAAACTAGCAACTAACGCAATAGTGAACGCTGTAACCCAAATTTGTGGATTGGTAATTGCGGCAAAATTTGGTAAACTAAATTGCGCTATAAACATACTCGCATTCTCAGGAATTGGCACACTCACTAAGTGTTCTGAGGCGATGCCCCAAGTTGCATTGCCCGCTGTAGCGATATAGTAAATAATTCCTACAGCAACAGCCACTAATGGGCCTTGAATTAACTGAAACACCTTTCCTTTCTTTGACAGCACATTGCTCCAAAGCGATAAGATTAGGAGACCAATAATAGCAACC
>JBLHGH010000028.1:0-15031 GCA_047615425.1 Candidatus Latescibacterota bacterium | reverse complement strand
TTTTGTGGATAAAAGGATTTTACTTAAGCCTTAGAAAGCGCACCATATGCTATCTTTGTAAAAAAGCACTACATGAAAATAGCTATAGGAAATGATCACGCAGGCCCGGATTATAAATTTGCTATAATAAAGGCACTAGAGGCAAAAGGAATCACAGTAATTAATCATGGAACCGACACCTTAGATAGTGTAGATTATCCAGATTTTGCTAATCCTGTTGCAAAATCGGTAAACGCTGGTGAAGTTGATTTAGGGATTTTAATTTGTGGTAGTGCTAACGGCGTTGCTATGACGGCAAACAAATATCCAAACGTAAGAGCTGGGCTTTGTTGGACAAGTGAAATTGTTGCCCTGATTAGATTACATAATGACGCTAATATTTTATGTATTCCAGCTCGGTTTACTTCCATTCCGCAAGTTGTGAAAATGGTGAACGTTTTTTTAAATACTGAATTTGAAGGTGGGCGCCATCAAAATAGAGTAAACAAGATGGGTTGCTCTTAAAAAAATTATGGGACACAGGAGCCATCACAAAAATAATCACGCACATCCTGATTTTAAAGGGAGGAACCTCTTAATTTCTATTGTTCTTAATATACTTATTACCGTAGCTCAGATTATTGGCGGTCTTATATCTGGAAGTCTGGCCCTGCTATCTGATGCCCTACATAACCTTAGCGACGTGGTGTCCCTAATTGTTAGTTATGTTGCCGACTTATATTCTAAAAAAGAGGCCTCTTATGGAAAGACTTTTGGATACAAACGCGCCGAAATTATAGCCGCTTTTCTAAATGCAATGGGCCTTATTATTGTCGCAACATATTTGGCTTATGAGGCTGTTTATAGGTTTAGAAACCCCCAAGAAATAGAAAGCAGCTTGGTTATTTGGCTGGCATTACTTGGTATTATAGCAAATGGCTTTAGCGTGCTTTTACTTCGGAAGGATGCCAAAGAGAACATGAACATGCGCTCGGCATATTTACACTTATTAACAGATATGTCTGCTTCAGTGGCGGTCCTCATTGGCGGGCTTTTGATGAAGTTTTATGGTTGGTTCTGGGTAGATAGCGTACTCACCGTGCTAATATCTATTTATTTACTTATTATGGGATACGACCTATTAAAGAAATCTTTTAAGGTGCTTATGTTGTTTACGCCCGAAGAGATAGATTTAGAACAAGTAAGGGCCACCATGTCTCAAGACCCAAAAGTTGAAAACGTACATCATATTCACATATGGCAACTCAACGAAAAGGAAATTCATTTAGAAGCGCATATTGATTTTAATGAGAATATAACGATTGCAAAATTTGATAAAATATTAAACAATATGGAAGAACGCCTTTTTCATGACTTCGGAATAAACCACGTAAACGTGCAGCCAGAATTCAGAAAGGATGACGCCAAAGACATAATAGTACAAGACTAATGATGGAAATAGTTGCTAAATTATTCGAAGAACTAAGCGTCCACGAACTTCACGATATACTACAGCTTCGTTCTGAGGTTTTTGTTGTTGAACAGGACTGCGTTTATCAAGATGTTGATGGTAAAGATCCAAAAGCACTACATGTTTTAGGCTTTATAAACAATAAAACCGTGGCCTATACCCGATGTTTTCCGCCTGGGGTATATTTTGAAGCCGCCGCCATAGGACGTGTTGTTGTAGAGATGGAGCACAGAAAATTTAAATTAGGTCATGAAATAATGAAGGCGTCTATGGAAGCAATTAAAAGGCACTACCATACAGAAAATGTAAAATTATCGGCTCAAGAGCACCTCAGAAAGTTTTACGAAACACACGGTTTTCATCAAATAGGCGAGGGGTATTTAGAGGACGGAATTCCTCATATTGCTATGGTTAACACTTTGACTTAACACCTTTATTAAATGGCATTTTTAATTGGACCCCGATACTTTCGTGGTCTACATGATCTGCAATATCGATTCCGTATTGAATATCCTTTAGATTTTCATACACAAAGGTGCCAAAAATCCTATCCCAAATAGCTAACATATTTCCGTAGTTACTGTCTGTCCAAGGAAGTTCAAAATGATGATGAAACTTATGCATATTTGGGGTCACAATAACGTAAGACAGCCCTTTATCTAACCATAACGGCAAAGAAACATTGGCGTGTGTCCAATAAGTAAACAAAACGCTTAAAATTCTATAAAATAAGTAAAAAGCAATTGGCATTCCGGTAATGATAACAGCCACTAAGGCGAAGGTTTCTCTTACCATAAAATCCAACGGATGATGCCGTGTTCCCGAACTCGCATCAACATTTTTGTCGCTATGATGAACCAAATGAAGGCGCCACATCCATTTCACTTTATGAAGTAAATAATGTACGCCATATTGCGCAATTAAATCCAAAACCATGATTGAAATAAGGAGCTTCACCCAAATTGGCGCTTCGAAATAATGTAGTAAACCATATTGACTTGTTTCTCCCCAAGTAAACACACCAGCGGTGGCTATACCAAACACAGCGTTGATAACCATAACAAAAAGCAGCAGCACAAGGTTCACTTTTGCGTGTTTCCACTTCTTATATTTTAAATTAAAGAGTTGGTAATAGCCCTCTAAAATCCAGAACAAAGCAAGCGTAGCGAAAACCCATCCAGCTTTCATCCAAATAGGCATGGTCTCAAAAAAATCTAAAAACTCTTGCATGACTTTAGCGGGTTGGTGTTACGTTATTTTAAAATACGCATATACTTCTTTTCGTCATTTAGCACCTCGACAGCTGCTAAAATTTCTGGATTATTTTCAACTTGGTAGTCGTATAAACCCTCGACATAAAAGTAGCGTTTTAGAATTTCATCTGTTAATAGGGATTTAATTTCAGCCTTTTTCGAAACAAGATCTTTTTCCTTGGCAGCGTCAATAGCTTGCATTAATTGGCTGTAACTTGCAGAAATTTCATTTTTCATATTGTCTGCATCGGCCCGGCGCATAGCCTCTTCAAACTCCTTTTCGGTCTCAGTTTCGTATTTAAAATTATTTCGCTTTAAGAACGCTATAAAATCTTTAAAATCATCCTCAGAAAAAGCAAAACCACTCCAATTAGTCATCTGATTCTTATAATGATATTCAGTAGCATAATCAAAAATTGCATTATCCTTCAATAGCGCTGTAGTAATTGGGCTAAATACCGCTGTCTCAACTTCAATGTCTGGTAAAATTCCACCGCCATCATACACTTTTCTTCCGCCCTTGGTTTTAAAAGAATTATACTCCTTTGCGTCCACACGAACAGGGTCGCCATTTTCATCTCTATTCCAATAATCTAAGGCCTGAATACACCTTCCGCTTGGTGTGTAATAGCGAGAAATAGTAACCTTTAATTGGGTTCCGTAGGTGAGCTGCTTAGGGCGTTGTACCAGACCCTTTCCAAAGCTCCGCGCTCCAACAATTACCGCTCGATCTAGATCCTGTAATCCCCCCGAAACAATTTCACTTGCAGAAGCACTTCTTCCGTTCACAAGGACCACTAGCGGAATTTCAGTATCGGTCGGCGTTGCTCTTGTTTTATAAACTTTATTATATTTTTGAATGGCTGATTTAGTTGTTGTTATCACCTCACCTCTCGGAACAAAAAGATTAACAACATTAATTGCCTCATTTAATAAACCACCAGGATTACCACGTAGATCTAGGATGATTTTCTTAGCCCCCTGTGCTTTTAAATCGTTTAGAGCAGCCTTTGTTTCTTTCGTTGTTTTTCTATTGAATTTCCGTAGCACGATATACCCAATGTCATTATTTATGAGCTTATAAAAAGGAACCGCCTTTACGTCCACAGCTCCTCTTGTCACTATAGTTTTTTCTGCGTTACCCTGTCTGTTGTAGGTAATATTCAGTTTAGAACCTGCCTGACCTTTCAATAAATCTCGTACATCACCCTCATATCCTTTGATTGTATTGCCGTTAATTTCTATGATTTCATCACCCGCCTTCAAACCAGCTTTATCTGCTGGATATCCCTTAAACGGCTCAATAATGACCATTTTATCTTCTAAAACACGCACCGTAGCACCCACGCCGGTATACACTCCAGAATTTTTAATTCTTGCATCCTCAACAGCCTGTTCGTTCCAATAGACCGTGTATGGATCAAGATCAGCCAACATCCCTTTTATCGCCTTTTCCATTAGGGTCGCGGGCGTGTTTTCATCCACATAATTCATGTTTAACTCCTTAAATAGTGTGGTGAAAATTTCAATTTGCTTAGCGATTTCAAAAAAATCGCTTCTAAAGCTAACGGTTGAAAATAAAATTCCAATCGCCAAGATTGGCACTATAATTCTCTTTTTCATATGCGTTTTTTAGTAGTTCGAGGACTACGTCTTTTTTTAGGCCGCTCAATCAAACCACCTTCAACCAAAATAATAATAATACCTATTAAAAACAACGAGCGCAGCTTTAATATTCAAAAGCGCAACACCCCGAGTTAAATTACCCACACGTAAACTAAATAGACTCTTCTGATAAGGTTTTAAGCAATGTTACCAGAGAAGTTTCAATTTGAGCGTATTCTAGTTTGTCCTTTCCAATATAGAGAAAAATAAATTCAAACGTCTTGCCGCTCTCTTTGGTTAACAAATGTTTATGAAGCCTGTAGGCTTCTCTCATTTGTCTTTTGATGCCGTTTCGAGAGACTGCTAATTTAAAACTTCGCTTTGGAACGGCAAAAGTGACTTGTGTCTTTTTAGAGGTTTCGGAAGGAAGATAAAGGAGCTTTATGGGGTGTTTTTTAATCGATTTTCCCTCAACAAATAAAGCCTCAATGGACTTGCGGCTCTTTAATTTTTCATTTTTTCCAAAGGAAAGATTCATGAAGTAAATGTAGCCTTTTTAGGCGTTCCCCACAATCTATCGTTTCACTCAGGATGCCGCGACCGCCCCTAACGCTTAGACGACTTCAATATTTTTTTAATAAGCCTCCCCTTTTTAGTCTTCAGTTTAACAAAGTAAAGACCGTCATTAAGCCCCGACAGATTAAGCATTGTCTTTTCTTGCACTATTTCTTCCTGACTTACTAATTGACCAGCCATTGTATATATTTCGAGTTCGGGTTGGTCATTTGCGTTAAAAGGATTTAAATTAACGTGGATTATTCCAGTCGTTGGATTAGGAAACAAAGCCATATCTAAATCAATTAAGTTATCATTAACGCCCAATGCGTCACAATCTAGAATCCAGCTTTTACCATCTAAATCCCATGAAGTCTCAATTGGAACACATAGATGGGTTAGTGTTGTAACTGCAATATCCGTAATTCTAGGAGTATTACTGAAGTCATATTCTTCGTTGCTTGGAGTTCCCCACTCAGCCCCTGAAATTGCTCCGTTGTTTCCATTAACAGAAGAGTCTATTGCAGTTGTTCCTGAGTCCTCAGTGAGTCTCCAATATCCTAGTAAGTCTCCATAGTTTGGGTGCGAATTATCAATAATAGTGCAATTCCAAGTGGCGATATCAGTTTCAGAAACAATGGTATTCCAAATTCGGACCTCTGCAATCGCGCCATTAAAATCGTAGGCGGTATTGATGTCAGCACCAAACCATGGGCCTTGTCCAGTATCAATATTTCCAATTCCTGAGATATTAGCCTGATCAACAAATACTCCATCTAGATACATTTTCATGAGACCGTCGCGATCAAAACTAACACTAAGGGTATACCATTCGTTATCCACGATAACTCCTCCCGTGTTGATGTCAACTCGATTAGAGCCATCACCAATATTTACCTTCCATTGCTCGCCTTGCGGAAGCACAAAAGACAATACAAATCCTGGGTTTAATCCCGTGTCCCAGTCTTTATTTCCCACGATGGATACATCACCACCTACATTGGTTCGAACGCGACATTCAACAGTAAAATCTTGACTAACCCCAAAATTAAAAATAGGATTAGGCGCCACGCTAACCACATCATTATTGCCATCGAATTGTAACTCTAAAGGATCGCTGAGACAGTTCACAGGTGGGTTAACAATGATTATTTCTTTTTCGATAAGTTGCGTTGGAATGTTTTTACCACTTGCGATATAGAAAACTTGTTCTTCATCAAGACTGTTACCACCGTGTCCGTTGCCTATTCCTCCATGATCTGTTGTTAATACGATCAGCCAATCTTCATTTGCGTAATTAGGTCTATTTTCAACTGCCTGCAGTATTGGGCCAATGAGATTATCAACCGTTTCAATTGAGGCAACATATTGCGGGACTGAGATGGAATAACCAAAAGAATGTCCGGCATGATCAACATCATCAAAATGTAAAAAGACGGCATCAGCGTCATTTAGAGTGATATAATTGACGGCTTCTGCGGTTACTGCAGCATCAGAAGGCACATTGAGGGTAAAATCAGCGGAGTCCGTAACTATAAAATCATTAATTGGCCCCCAATGACAAATAGAAGCTGTATTCAATGTAGGGTCGAAATCTTCCAAACGTTTAAAAAAAGGCGGATATTCTTCATAATTACTGCCGCTAAAACTGTTATTAGTTACCCCATGTTTGTTAGACCAAACGCCACAGAGATTTGCAGACCAGCCCGGCCCACTTGAGGTTATATCATTATTTAATGCATCTGGGCTAAAAACCCCATCAGCAATTAAATTGTCAATATTTGGGGTGTTTGCGAAGACCAGCGCATCAGATCGACATCCGTCAATTCCGATAACAAGAACCTTTTTTGTGTTCTGACCATAAAACACGGAAAAGGAAAGGCACAATAACCAAATTAGAATTATTTTTTTCATTTTAAAAGCCTGTTGGGTTCTCTCAAAGATACAGAAGCGAGCACAAAAAAAGACCCTTAAGCCAGAAAGCGCTAAAAAGGGTCTTTTTTATATTTAAAGGAAGTGTCTACTCTAGTCCGAAACTGTTGTTTTCGGCATTAATGTCGGCCATGCGCTTTGTGGCGTCAATAATCATCGACTTCACTTTTTTGCCGTTAGTGATTTCGAACGTATAGGTTGGATATGCCCAAGCCCAGTCTTTTAAAACGGTTCTCTTTATTTCTAAAGATTGATTCGCCTTTTCTCCACGCATCATTTGAAGTGGAATATAAAATTGCTCTTGCGAGCCGTCCTCATAAGTAACATCTAAATCGATTGGCATTGGCATAAGACCAACACGCTCTAACACAACCTTTGTGTTGCCCGTTGCCTGGATAGTTACGTTTTGAATACTATAGTCAATTGTCTTCGTAGTCTGTGTCCAGTCCATTAAGTACCAATCCAATTCCATTCCAGATGTTTTTTCTGCCACGCGAATAAAATCATTAGGAGTTGGGTGTTTAAACGCCCAATCATCGAAATAACTAGTTAGTGTCTTTTTTAAATTTCCTTCACCAATAATATATCCAAGTTGCGCCAAGAAAACAGCTCCTTTGTTATAGGCTGTTATTCCATAGGCGCGGTTACTTGCATACCGGTCCGCGTGTGTTGTTTGAGGCTCTTCCTTTCCGCTTGCGGCCAGGAATTGGTATCCACGATAGGAGCCAGCATGTGGATTTGGACTGTTTTCTTCCATGACAACATTCATCGCTTTCCCTGAAATGTAAGAGGTAAAACCCTCGTCCATCCACTCATGTTTGCTTTCGTTTGTTGCCATTAAAAACTGAAACCAAGTGTGTGCAAATTCATGCGAGGTTACACCAACGAGACTTTCAAATTTACGCTCACCTGTAATTAATGTACACATGGCGTATTCCATTCCGCCGTCTCCACCCTGAATAACCGAATATTGTTTATAAGGATAAGGCCCTATGTGCTCATTAAAATAGGCTAAGATCTCGGCGGTTTTTGGCTGAAGGTTTTTCCAGTTTTCTTTAATTTCTGGATTGTTTTTGTAAAAAAAATGAAGTTCTACACCATTAGGCCCAGGATATATATCATGAATATAGTCCTTGTCTGCCGCCCAAGAGAAGTCATGTACATTAGGCGCGTTGAAATGCCACGTATATTTTCCGCGTTTTGGCTTAACAGCTTTTTGGCCTGGCTCACCATAGCCATGACCTATTTCCGGGTTTTGTAAATAACCCGTGCCTCCAATAGTGTAATCTGAGTCTATTTTGATTTTCACATCAAAATCACCCCACACACCATGGAATTCTCTTGCGATATAAGGGTCTGCATGCCAGCCTTCAAAATCGTATTCAGCCAATTTTGGATACCATTGTGTCATTGATAATGCAACTCCTTCTGCATTATTTCTACCGCTTCTTCGTATTTGAGCTGGTACTTGCGCGTCCCACTCCATCATAAAGGTGCTGCTTGTTCCAGGCTGAATTGGTGCGTGAAGCTGAACCTCTAAAACCGTTCCAGCTACTGTATAGCTTAACTTTTTGCCGTCTTGAGTTAGATTCGTTGGCTTAATATAACCAGTTTCGTTAGGTGTTAATTTAGAAATACGATCTCCAACACGCTTGTCTGGATCCACAATTGTTCTTGAGCGAACGTCCATTTCACTTCCAGGCTGAAAAGCATTAAAGTAAAGATGATAAAAGACCTTATCTAATACGTCTGGGGAATTATTAGTATAGGTGAGTTCTTGTTTACCCGTATACTGAAATGATTCGACATCCATATCGATTTCCATCTTATAATCAACTTTCTGTTGCCAATAAGAGGTGTTGTTTTGAGCGCTTAAACTAACAGCAGCTAAGAGAAATATACCCGTAAAGAAATTCTTCATTTATTGCGATATTTTAGAGGCCATAATTAAGGCGTTGTACAAATTTACCATTTTAGCAGATTTTGAAATATTGCTAAAAGTATCTGTATTTGATGAATCACCACCAAGCGCCACAAGAGTCTTAGAGGGAATCCCGCTGTCCATCAAAATTTGCTTCACTTGCCGGGCTTTTAGCTTTGGGTAGTAAGAACGAATAGTCGCAGCAACCCCAGCAACATTAGGTGAAGCCATAGAGGTTCCTTGTAAAAATTCATAGGTGTTTAAAGGCGTTGTTGACCAGATTTTTACGCCAGGCGCAAACACATCTACGGTCGATTTTCCGTAATTAGAAAAGCTAGCAACCATTTCACTACCATATTTCAAGTTCAATGCCCCAACAGTTATAAAAGTATCGCTTATTTCAGCCTCAGTTCCATGTTGGTCCATAGGATATACCTGAACACCATCTAAATCAAAAGCGTCATTTCCTGCGGCGTTTACAATAAGAACATCTTTTTTGGCCGCATATTTAATTGCATCCCAAACCCATTCTGGGTGCGGAGAATAATACTTTCCGAAACTTGTATTAATCACCTTTGCCCCATTGTCAACCGCATAGCGAATAGCCAAAGCGATATCTTTATCATACTCATCACCATCAGGGACAGCGCGAACAACCATTATTTCAGCATTGTTTGCAATACCATTCATTCCAATGCCGTTATTGCGTTGAGCCGCGATAATTCCAGCAACATGTGTTCCGTGCTTGGCGTCTTCTTTTTTAGCGTCAGGACCATCTACATCGTTGTTTCCGTAGTTGGTGTCCTTAATATCATTTGGATTATCTCCAAGAACACTTCTGTAGTTGCTTTCTAGATTGAAATGTGTGTTTATTCTACCTTCAAAGTATTTAACACCTCCAGTTAGCTGCTTAATCACATCCGGAACTGTGTCACCAAAGCCTAGCATTTGCGTTAGCATTGCAATTTCTTGCTCTTGCCCCGCAGCTGGGTTTTTAATTTCTGCTAAATCGGCCTTACTGTAATTTTCCTTACCCAATTTTTTACTCATAGCAGCATGTGCTGGCTTTAGGCTTTTCAAGAGGCCTTCGTATCGTGTTTTATTCGCAGTTGCTTCTCCAAAATCTTTCTCGTATTCCGCTTTTGCTTTTTGGTAAAGTCTAAATTCAGCGCTATCTGCTGCGTCAATGGAGGTTTCGGCTTTCCCTTTATATTTTGGGCCTAATTTCTTGACATAACGAGCATACTCCAGGTTTTCCGCAACAATGTCGCCTAAAAAATTCCAGCCATGAATATCATCTATGTATCCGTTGTTGTCATCATCTTTTCCATTGCCCTTAATTTCACCTTTGTTCGTCCAAAGCACATTTTTAAGGTCTTCATGTTCAATATCAACCCCACTATCTATAACAGCCACAATTACTTTTGTGCCCTTTCGGTTTTTAATAATTTCCGAATATGCTCTATCCACACTCATTCCTGGGATGGTGTCGTTCTGTAAATCTAATGAGCTCCATATTTTTGTTTGTTCATCACTTATCGGAACAGCCTTAAGCGGAAGCGCATCCATAGCGTCAATAGGAGTTGAAGTTACTGGCGCGACAGATGAACCGCAACCAACTAATAACACTACTGATGTAAACGCGAGTAGCGATTGTTTTAAAATTTTCATGAAATTGTGTTTAGTTGAATAATTCGTTAAAAGTAAAAACCTGATCCAGCCGAACTCCTTTCTCAGTGTGTTTTACAGTAATAATTTGATTATGAGCATCGTGCTCTAAAAATAAATAATAATTATGGTCTGCCGCTGCTTTCAGAAATTTTTCTTTTTCCGGCAATGAGAGCAAGGGCCTTGTGTCATAACCCATTACAAATGGAATAGGCAAATGTCCCGCTGTGGGCAATAAATCAGCCATAAACACTAAAGTTTTGTCTTGATATTGGATATGTGGAATCATTTGTTTTTCAGTATGACCGTCTGCAAAGAAGATTCCGAAGTCTAATTCTTTTGCTTCTGAAAAATCTGAAACAGGGTCACCAACAAAGTTGAGCTGTCCACTTTCTTGCATAGGCATGATGTTTTCGGTTAAAAACGAAGCCCTTTCACGTCTGTTGGGCTCGGTTGCCCATTTCCAGTGGCGTTCATTGCTCCAAAAAGCAGCGTTTTTAAAGGCGGGTTCAAAACCGGTTCGGTCTTTATTGTAATTAACACTACCTCCGCAATGGTCAAAATGTAGATGCGTCATAAATACATCCGTAATATCATCTCGGTGAAAGCCTTGTTTTTTAAGGGAATCATCTAAATTGAAATCACCCCAGCGATGATAATATCCATAGAACTTGACGCTCTGCTTATCTCCCATTCCTGTGTCTATGAGCGTTAATCGATCGCCGTTTTCAATAAGCAAGCATCGCGCAGCAATATCAATCATGTTATTAGCATCTGCAGGGTTGGTTCTAGTCCATAAGGGTTTGGGAACTACCCCAAACATGGCACCGCCATCTAGTTTAAAATTTCCCGCTTCAATAGGGTATAACTTCATAGGAAGCGCAAAATACTAAAAGTGTAGTAAACTCAATAGAGCGTTAAGGGTTTATTAAGAAATTAATAGGCAAAGCCAACAACTTATTTCACCGCCTAGGTCTTTAGGTTCATGTGCTTCAATAAATTTATTCCGAAAAGAAGCATATTGTGGACCTCATCGGTTCGGGCAACATGGAGATATTTAAAAATCATCAACGCCTCGCCATTACTTTCAATATGATGAATATCATTTTGCTCTAAAAAGGTAACTAGGTCCTCAGTGAAAAAGGCGCGAATAGCCGCTTCATCTTCACCTTTAAGTTGAAATTTTCTTGCGAAGCTGGGAAACTTTTTAAAATCGATATCCGAATCTGATCTAGAAAGCGCCTTTACGCGGTTAAAAACCTTTTCGAAAAGCCCTTCTTTGTCAATAATAAATTTAGGAATAGGCGTTGACACACGAATTACCTGAACCGTTGTATGATAAACCTCTAAGGCCATTAACGCCCCTTCATCAAAAACAATATCGGATATTTCCCATTGCGCGTTATTTTCAGCATCTACGCCTTGAAGCGAATTGCTTTTCATTTCGATTGGGCGTGATTCGAAAAAGCGAAAATTTCGTAGGTAGGATGTGTTCCAGTCTACTTCCCGGTCAAATGACCAGCCATTTGCAATAGCTAATTTTTGTAGTCGTATTTGTCGCTGCGTAATTCGTTTTTTAGCTCGTCCCGCAATAATTTTCAATGCTCGGTTGTGACTTGTAGAGGCAACATGGTTGTCCAATCCTATTAATTTTACATCACCTCCCTGGTTATCGTGAATGCGCTTAAAGTCGATGATATTTTCCATAATAGATAAATCAACCAATCGCGTTTGTGACATGTCAATTCGTACAGATGAGCCACCTGGAATATCTTCCAGTAATTTGTCGAGTTTTAACGCATACAGGAAATTTGCAATCCCCTTCAGCTTAACGTCATAAGTTCCATTGTCTAATAGCGTTACTTTTGATCCCGATTTATAAATCATTTTAAAGAATCGTGTGAATCCTACTTTAGCAAGTAGCATATGTAAGATTAGGGTGACCAAAATTCCGCCAACAATTCCGTAAAGTAAGTCGGTATACAGTGTTATTATCAGGGTTGAAGAAAGGAATAGCAGCTGCTCCACTCCTTGATCGTATGCCTGCTTGAATACCTTAGGCGATGCCAATTTGAAGCCGGTGTGAACCAGAATTGCGGCCAAAGCAGCCAACGGAACGCTTCTTATAACGGGTGCCAAAATGAGAACAAAAAGAATTAGAAAGATTCCGTGATACAAATTGGACCACTTGGTTTTTGCGTTGCTGTTCACGTTTACAGTACTTCTCACAATCACCGTAATAATTGGAAGACCACCTAAGGCACCTGAAACCATCGTGCTCAACCCCACACCAACCAAATCTTTATTAAGATTGGTTGTTCGTTTATAGGGATCTAATTTGTCGACAGCCCTAGCACTTGCTAAAGTTTCTACAGAGGCAATCATAGTAATAGACAAGACCGTAAGCCAAAAAGCTGCGGTTCCAACCATCCCAAAGTCTGGGTGCATTATACTGTCCAATGGATTATCCGGAATGTCTATAAGAAGTTGGGGGCCAACGCCATAGCTCGTCCCTAGAAAGGAGATGCTATGTTCGGTAAAAAAGTCAAATACAAACACCAAAGGCAAGGCCACGAGTAAAACCCACATTGGGGCTGGAATGATTCGGATGAATTTATTATTAAGTCGTTTATAAAAAACCAACACAAGAATACCAACTAATGCGACTAAGAATACAAATGGATTTACTTCTGGAAGCTTGTAAAAGATGTCAGCGAGTGTTCCAATGGTTGTATCCGCATCCGAAGTAGTTCCCAATGCATAATGGGCTTGTTTTGCAAATATGATTACTCCAATCGCTGCCAAAATACCATGTAAAACAGAAGAGGGTAATAATTTTGCGAAGCGACCCATTTTAAGGAACCCCATTACAGTTTGTATAGCCCCTGAAACAACGATGGCAGCTAAGACATAATTGATGTTTCCGTCGAGTACCACCAAACCGCCTAAAATAACGGCAATCAAGCCGGCCGCTGGCCCGTTAATAGCTAAATGACCACCTCGAAAGAAGGTAGTAACAACACCGCCAATTATTGCTGAAAGCACCCCAGCCATAGGGGACACCTCTGACGCAACAGCAATCCCCAGCGCAAGAGGTAGCGCAACTAGCGACACGCTTAAAGCGGCGGAAAGATCATTTCGCCAATTTTCTTTTAAGCCCTTGAAGCCATTTGATGGTATAGTATTGTTGGTGCTCATTAGTCAAATAAAAAAATCAAAGATAATATAAACAAATTAAGTAAAACGGGTTGAATAGCCAGCAAAGAGAACTCACTTATATTCTTCTGCCGCATGAATCGCAATAAAATATTTTAAACTCAAGGATTTTGCTTTATCTTTACTTTCCTCGCCAAAACAAGGGGTAGCACATGATTGAACTAGCAGGAATTATCATTTTAGGAATTTTAGCTCAATGGGTTGCATGGAAACTTAAAATCCCAGCGATTCTTCCGCTAATTTTAATTGGACTACTCGTAGGGCCTGTTGCCGCTGAATTCATCAATGAAGACGGCACAAAATGGATTGAACCCGTTTGGAATGGTGAAAAGGGGCTTTTTGCCGGAGAAAGCTTGTTCTATTTTGTTTCACTAGCCATTAGCATCATTCTTTTTGAAGGGGGATTAACGCTGAAGCTATCAGAAATAAAAAATGTTGGCCCTGTTATTTCAAAACTCATAACGCTAGGCTCACTGGTAACATTTTTTGGCGCAGCTGTTGCGGCGCATTACGTTTTTGGCCTTAGTTGGGAAATTTCATTTTTGTTTTCCGCACTCATAATTGTAACGGGTCCAACGGTAATTACACCCATCCTTAGAAATATACCGTTAAAAAAAGACGTCTCGGCTGTTTTAAAATGGGAAGGTATTTTAATTGACCCCATTGGAGCCTTAGTTGCGGTACTGGTCTATGAATTTATTAGTGTTGATGCTGGTGGAGAGTTCACAAAGACCGCGCTTATTGAATTTGGAAAAATTGTGCTATTTGGAGCCAGTTTCGGCTTCACCTTTGCCCACGCACTTAATTTCTTAATTGTTAAAAAATGGGTTCCACATTACCTACTGAACGTCTTCGCACTTGCATGTGTCTTAGGTGTTTTTGTGCTTTCAGATAGTTTCGCTCATGAATCTGGACTGCTTGCGGTAGTAGTTATGGGAATGGTATTAGGAAACACGAACTCGGGTTACTTAAAAGAACTATTATACTTCAAGGAATCATTGAGCGTATTGCTTATTTCGATATTATTTATTTTGCTTTCGGCGAACATTGACATGGAAGACCTCCTGCTGATATACAATTGGAAAACAGCAGTGCTGTTTTTAATAATCATTTTTATAATACGTCCACTAGGCGTCTTCTTGAGCACAAACAAATCAAGTCTAAAACTCAACGAGAAAATCTTTATTAGCTGGGTAGGGCCTCGTGGAATTGTTGCTGCAGGAATCGCCTCACTCTTTGGAACAAAGCTTGCAATTAATGGGGTTCCTGGGGCAGAGTATATTACTCCGCTTGTTTTTGCGGTGGTACTCGTCACGGTTTTATTGAACGCCACAACGGCGCGATTCTTTGCAAAAATTGTTGGTGTTTTCCTTCGGAAGTCTGAAGGTGTTCTAATTATTGGGGCGTCTAATTTCCCCAGACTAGTTGCTT